>NZ_BAAHXD010000013.1:0-72683 GCF_054657115.1 Methyloparacoccus murrellii
GGGGGGGGCAAAGGATAAAGCGTTTCGCGCCGACAGGAAACCGTTGCGCGTCAATATTGTCGCCCGGCCGGCATGGGGCTGCGCGTGCCCGGCGGAAAACATCAATCAATTCCGTGGCTTGCGCTGCGACGGGCAGGTGGTGCCCGGTTTTTTTGGGGTGTCCGGCAGCTATCGTCAATGCACCATTATGGTGTGCCGGCGATGGCTGGCGGGTGGCCGGTATCGTGCCCGCTGGCCGGGGTGCAGGAATGTCGCTTCGCCTGCGGGGCCGCCGCGGACGTTCAGGGCGCGCAGAGGGATTTGGCCGCGTCGCTGATGGGGGTGATGTGGGCGTCATGGTCGACCTGCCAGCGATAGCGGGCCTCCATGCTCTTGGAGATGCGGAAGGCGCGTTCGACGGTCAGGCTGTCGCCTTCGGGAAAGAAGCGCCAGCCCAGGTCGCGGCGGCTGTGGGTGCGGGACTCTTCCTCCAGTCTCGCGCCCAGCGTGCCGTTGCCGCACGGCATGGCCTCGATGTTCAGCCGCGCCTGATCCTCGTGCATGTCGGCCAGTGCGGCGAGGCTGCTCAGCGCCATCAGCATGACGCCCGCGCGCAGAGCCCTGCGCCCGCCCGCGGATGGCTGGCCGGGCGGCGGTGCGTGCGTCACAGGTGGTACCCCTTGCCGTTGTGCGAGCTCAGGTCGAGCCCCTCGGTTTCGTCGTCAGCTCCGACCCGCAGGCCGTTGAACCGGTCGACGAGCGTGAGGATCGCCAGGCTCGCCGCACCACTCCAGCCCAGCGCCACCAGTACGCCGATGCCCTGCACGCCCACCTGCTGCAGGACGTCCAGCCCGGTCGGCAGGCCCGAGCCGCCCAGCGCCTTGACCGCCAGCGGAGCGGTCAGCAGCGAGCCGATCATGCCACTGACGCCATGCACCGGGAAGACGTCCAGGGCATCGTCGATGGCCAGTTTCCGCTTGACCCAGTGAATGGCAAAGAAGCAGATGCCCCCGGCCAGGATGCCCATCGCCAGCGCGCCCAGCGGGCCGACGAAGCCCGCTGCCGGGGAAATGATGCCCAGGCCGGCGATCATGCCTGTCGCCAGTCCCAGCAGGGTTGGCCGGCCGAAGCGCGACCATTCCACCGCCATCCAGACCAGCGCCCCGGCCGTGGCGGCGATATGGGTGGTCAGCATGGCCACGCCGGCGGCGCCATTCGCCATCAGTGCGCTGCCGGCGCTGAAGCCATGCCAGCCGACCCACAGGATGCCGGCGCCCGCCGCCGTCAGGGTCAGGTTGTGCGGCGGCATCAGGGTGCCGGGGAATCCGCGTCTGGGGCCCACCCGCCAGGCCGCCGTCAGGGCGCCGATGCCGGCCGTGGTATGCACCACGATGCCGCCGGCAAAATCGACCACGCCCAGCTGGGCCAGCCACCCGCCGCCCCAGATCCAGTGGCATACCGGCACGTAGACCAGCAGGGTCCATCCCAGCGTGAACCAGAGCGTGGCGGAGAAGCGCATGCGCTCGACAAAGCTGCCGATCATCAGCGCGGGCGCGAAAACCGCGAAGGTCAGGTGATACATGCAGAAGACCGACTCCGGAAGATTGCCGGTCAGGGCGTCGGCATCCAGGCCCAGCAGGAACAGCCGGGAAAAGCCGCCCAGGACCGCCGGCCAGGGTCCGGTATCGGTCAGTGCCAAGCTGTAGCCGGCGACCATCCACAGGATCGAGACCAGCGAGGTCACCGCGAAGCATTGCACCAGGACGGACAGGACATTCTTGGTCCGCACCAGCCCGCCGTAGAACAGGGCCAGTCCCGGTACGGTCATGAACAGCACGAGGCCGGTTGAGGTCAGGATCCAGGCCGTGTCGGCGGAGTTTAGTTCCTCGCATGGCGCCGGGCTGCTGGCCAGCAGCATCAGGCACGCCGCCAGGAGGCGGGGGAAGGGGGTTCGGCTCATTGGCTCCTCCGGGTGGCAACCGGCCAGGCGTGGCGGAATCGCCCCTGGCGGGTCGTGTTGCAATGCGGCGCCCGCTCGTGGTGCGCAAATGCACCATTGGCGGTCGTCACTATAGTTGCTTTGCGGCTGGATGGGCAGGGAGCGCGTCAGTCTGGGCGAAATGGGTGCCTTCCGGGTGGCCTATATAGTGCGTGACGCACCGAACAGGAACCGTCACCCGTCATACCGGCTTGTTTGCTGCCCAACACAAGGTCTTCCCCGTCTGCCTGACCGCCATCGTCCTCTCGATCCTGTCGGTCCGGGGTCTGGCCGGGGAGCCGCATCCCGATCCAGGGGCCTGGACCGGGGCGTCCGGGCTTTTCGCGATGCTGCCGGCTGGCGGCCCGAATGCCTCCCGCTGGCTGCGGGACCTGCGTCTGGCTGTTGGCGGCTGGGTGGATGTGGGCGGTACCTACAATCCGGCGATGCCGGGCGATCGCTTCAACGGCACGGTGACATTCGGTGACCGCTCGGGGACCCTGCAACTGAACCAGGCCTATCTTTACCTGGAGCGGCCGGTCGACATTCAGGGAGACAGCTGGGACCTGGGCGGGCGCGTCGACCTGATGTTCGGTACCGATGCCGCGTTTGCCCAGGCCAGCGGCGATCCCGAGTCGCATTGGGACCAGAATCTGCTGGGCAACGACCTGCGCTTTTACCAGCTGGCCATACCCCAGCTTTACCTTGAAGGTGTCATGCCGGTCGGCAATGGCCTGCTGACCAAGCTTGGCCATTTCTACACCATCGTCGGCAACGAGTCGGTGATGGCCCCGGACAACTTCTTCTACTCCCATACCTATCTGATGCAGTACGGGGAGCCGTTCACGCAGACGGGCGTGCTGAGCAGCTACGCCATCACCGAGAACCTGACCGTCAGTGCCGGCGCCGTGACCGGCAGCATCATCGGCGGATGGGACGGCGGCTTCGATCACAACCTGGAGCAATGGGGGTTTCTCGGCGGCCTCACCTGGGCGGATGGCGAAACCAGTTTCACGGGCAACGCTTCGCACGGCGTCCAGCCGCAGAATGCGGGGGACTGGAATCTGGTCAGCCTGGTTCTGCACCACGATGTGACGGCGCTCACCCACTTCACGCTCCAGCACGATTACGGCTGGGCAGAGAAGGCTGTCGCCGGGCAGACCGCCGAGTGGTACGGGCTTGCATCCTACCTGACCTACGACCTGACATCGACCCTGTCGGCCGGACTGCGGGGCGAGTGGTTCCGCGATGACGAGGGCTTCCGGGTACGGTCGCGGTCACGGATTTCGGCCCACGCCGAGGCTGGCGGCACGGGGCGTCTGGAGGCCATCCCCTCGCGGGATGCCTCCGGCCAGCTGACCGGCAACACCTATTATGCGATCACGGCCGGGCTCAACTGGAAACCGCTGCCATGGGTGACCTTGAGGCCGAATCTGCGCTATGACTGGGCGGACAAGGTCAGTCTGTTCGACTGCACGGGCGGCATGGCGTCCAGCCGTTGCGCGGATGGCAGCCAGTGGCTGCTGTCCGCCGATGTGATCCTCATGTTCTAGTGTGGTGCCGCCTCCGCCGCCTCCTCCGGCCGGCCCGCTTCGCGACCCGCCGCCCGCCGCCCGCGGCGCCGGGGACTGCAATCGGTGCACTTTGCCCATGTTTGGCGCGCCATCGCCGGTGTTGCGGTCTAAATGCACCGTTGCGGTGGTCAAAAAAACCTTTTTCCTTGCGCCAACGGACGAATCTTGGTGTAATCGTTTCGAGAGGCAACCTTCTGGGCGGTTGGACACGCTGGCGTGCCCGTCGCGCTTCCCGGGTTGTCTGCGTCCGGATAGTGTCCAAGGTTGGCGACCGCCCTGCAGCACCAGCCATTTTCCTCACCAAGCACGATGCCAAGAACCTCATCCGTCGCGGCGATTTCCCGTCCCACCGCCGAGCCGACGCCCGGTCCGGGCGAATTGGTGTGGATCCTCGATGCCGACGCATCCATCCCGGTCAACCTGGTCAAGGCGCTGCGCGGCCTGGATATCGAGACCCGGATGTTTGCCACAGGCCGTGATCTGCTAACCCAGGAACGGCCCGCCCGTCTGTCGGCGATCGTCGCGGACATGCAGGTGCCGGACATGGAATATCACGAACTGCTCGACCGCCTGCAGGCCCGCTATCCGGACATGCCCGTGATCGTCATCACGCCCTGCCCCGATCTCGAACATGCCGTCAGGGTCTTTCGGGAAGGGGCGTTCGAATACTTGCCCGAGCCGTTCGAGCTTGCCGAGGCCATCGCCCTCATCCGGCGGGCCTGCCAGCAGGGCCGCCGGGTCCAGGCCATGGAGCCCGCTCCGGCACACACCGGCTCCGACCTGATCGGCAGCGCACCGGCCATGCATGATGTGTTCCGCACCATCGCCCGCCTCTCGCGCTCGCACGCGACCGTTCTGGTGCAGGGGGAGTCTGGCACCGGCAAGGAGCGGGTTGCCAGGGCCCTGCACCAGCATGGTCCGCGCGCCGACCGGCCGTTCATCGCGCTCAACATGGCGGCAATGCCGCCCGAGCTGATGGAGGCGGAGCTGTTCGGCCACGAGGCGGGCGCCCTGCCTGCCGCCCCGGCCCGGAGGGTGGGGCGTTTCGAACAGGCCAACGGCGGTACGCTGTTTCTCGACGAGATCGGGGATCTGCCGCCGGTCATCCAGCAACGGTTGCTGAGGGTGCTGGCCGAGGGCGAGTTCTTTCCGGTCGGCGCGCTGAACCCGGTCAAGGTCGACGTCCGTATCGTCGCGGCCACGCATCAGAACCTGGAGGCCCAGACCAGTGCCGGCCGGTTCCGCGAAGACCTCTACCACCGGCTGAGTGCCGTCCGCATCCAGTTGCCCCCCTTGCGCGAGCGGCGCCAGGACATACCCTTGCTGCTGCGGCATTTTCTCAGGGAGGCGGCGCGCGAGCTCAAGCTCGAAACCCGCTGGCTCAGGCCCGAGGTCGAGGATTTCCTCTGTGGACTGGACTGGCCTGGCAATGTCCGCCAGCTGGAAAACGCCTGCCGATGGATCACGGCCACAGGGGTCGGGCGCGAGGTCTTCATGCAGGATTTGCCCCCGGAGCTGCTGCAGTCGGGCGAGCCGGAGCGTTTCTCCCCGGCGATGGCGGACCAGTGGACACACCTGCTGCGCAGCTGGGTGCTGCAACGCCTCCGCAGCGGCGAACAGCATGTCGCCAGGGAAACGGTCGACCTTGCCGAGGCCATTCTCATTCGTACCGCCCTGGAGCTGACCCATGGACGCCGCGAGGAAGCCGCCAGGCTGCTCGGCTACGGTCGCAACACGGTCAGCCGCAAAATCGCCGAACTCAACCTGGATGCGAACGCCAGCGGCGCGCTCCCGGTGACCACATCCTCCTGAGCCACCCTGGCCCCGCCCGCGGCGGGCGGGGTATCCCGCGCGGCCAGCCGCGCAGCTCGTCGGTCTTCTTGTGCATCCGCGCGCTCCCGTCTCCCGGGATTGCCGCCCCGGCCCCGGGCTAGGGTTGCCGCTCGGAGAGGCTTTGTTGCAGCGCAACCAGGCTTTCCTGGCTGATGCCGATCAGCCCGCGCCGGGTCGCGCTGAAATCCGCCAGCACGGTGATGACCGCCGCGATCAGCACGGGAACGATGGTCAGGGCGAAGGCCGTCCGCCTGCCGGTGGCGCCGGCGCCATACCCGGTGGCCCAGCAGCCGCAGCCGGCGACGCCCAGCAGCAGCACCCAGACCGTGAGCGGGATGCGGTTGCGCATGGCCGCCAGGCGGGTGGTGTCGAGATCGATGATCCTGCCCAGTGAATTCACGAAGTTCGCGGTCAGGGGCGAGTCCGACAGTTTCCCCGCCGCAACGGCATGGTTCCAGAGCTGCCGCTGGATGGCCGTGGCCGCCTGTTCCGCGGACGCGATCCTGTCCGAATCGTAGCCGGCCCCATAGAAGCCCAGGCGCACGTCCACATAACGCCGCAGCAGCTGCTCCGACGCGCCGCGGTGCGGCTCGGGCAGGAAGGCCGCCAGGAGGTAGGTGGAGCCGATCGCATTGGCCTCCTGCACCACCAGGTCCCGCCGCACCTCGTAGCGCTGCATGGCCATGGCGAAGGTGAAGCCCAGCAGCAGGGCCAGCAGGCCAAGCACGGATCCTTGCAGGGTGCCGAGCTGGTTCAGGCAGGCCTCGTCGCTGGTCTCATGCACGCGCAGCCCCCGGCGGAAACCGAGCTCGGCCACGGCCAGCAGCACGACCGTGAAGAAGAACAGCACGCGCCACTGGCTGGAGAAAACGTGGGTCAACAGGTCTTGCATGGTCGTGAATCCAGGCGGGGGACGCTCGTCGGGAAGGCTCTGCGCCGGGGCCGGAGCTATCCGCTCCGGCTGCCGGATGGGATGGTGGCGCTCATGCGGCGGGCTTGCGCAGGTTCCTGTACACCGCCAGCGTCTGCCGCACGACCGCGTCCTCGCCGAATTCCTGCTCCGCCCGCTGGCGGCCGCGCCGTCCCATGTGTCGCCGCCGCTCGGGGTCGTCCAGCAGCGTGCGCAGGGCTTCGGCCAGGGCGCCGGCATCGCGGGGCGGAACCAGAAGCCCGTTGTCGCCGTCGGCGACGGCTTCGCGACAGCCCGGCATGTCGGTGGTGACGATGGCCCGGCCTGCCGCGGCGGCCTCCAGCAGTACCTTGGGCACGCCCTCGCCGTAATAGGACGGCAGGCAGGCGAGGTGACTCTGCGCCAGCACCGCCGGCATGTCGGTCCGCTTGCCCCACCACTCGACGACGCCGGCAGCGCGCCAGGCGTCGAGTTGCGCGACCGGGATGGCGGCATGGTTTTCCGCGTCCGGTTCGCCCACCAGCACGAAGCGCGCCCGGACCCCGGCGGCCTGCAGACGCTCCGCCGCCGCCACGAATTCGCCCACGCCCTTGTCCCACAGCAGCCGTGCCGCCAGGGTGACGACGGGCACGCCGTCGACCTCGGGCGTCGGCCGGAAGCGGTCGAGGTCGACGCCGGAGCCGCGGATCAGGGTGGCCTGCTCCGGGCGGATGGCCCGGGTCTCCAGCAACAGGCGCAGGTCGTCGGGATTCTGGACGATGACCTGGCCGTGGTCCCGCAGCAGCCAGCGGAACGCCAGCTTGACCAGCTGGCGCAGCCGGCCGGCCCGCCGCTCGTCGGCGAAGATGTGGCCGAGGCCGGCCAGCGCGTTGACGACGCCCGCCTGGCCGGTCAGCCGGGCCGCGAGGCTGCCGTACAGTACCGGCTTCAGGGCGACGTTGTGCAGGATGTCCGGTCGCTCCTGGCGCAGCACCCGGGCGATGGCCAGCACGGTGCGCCATTCGGCCAGCGGGTTCCTGCCGCCGCGGGAAAGCTCCAGCGGGATCAGGCGCAGGCCGGCGTCGCGGATCGCGTCCGCATGCCGGTTGACGCGGGTGGCGACGGCCACGTCGAAGCCGGCCGCGCGCGCGCCGATGCCCAGCGGCAGGCGGTGCGAGCAGAAATACCAGTCCTCGGTGACGAAGAACAGCAGCTTGGGTCGGGACATGGCGGGATGGCTCTCAGTCGCGGGCGGACTGCGCTTCCAGCCAGGCCTGGAACATCAGCACGTCCCACAGGTGGTAGGACCAGTTGCGCCGGCCGGACTGGTGCTGCACCCATTTTTCCTGCACCAGCACGGGATTCAGGTAGCCCTCCGCCTTGAGCCGCCGCGGCTCGATCAGGGCCTCGGCCCAGGGTTTCAGGGGGCCGCGCAGCCAGTGGTCGATGGGAACGCCGAAGCCCATCTTGGGGCGGTCGACCAGGGCGGGCGGCACATGGCGGTAGAGCACCTGGCGCAGCAGCCATTTGCCCTGTCCCTGGCGGATCTTCAGGTCCAGGGGCAGGCGCCAGGCGAATTCGACCACCCGGTGATCGAGCAGGGGGACGCGGGTTTCCAGGCTGACGCCCATGGCGGCGCGGTCCACCTTGACCAGGATGTCGTCCGGCAGGTAGCTGACCGTGTCGAGGTACATCATCCGCTGCTCGAAATCGCGCAGCTGCGGCCACTGGCCGCGGTCGTTGAGCACGGTCTGGGGCTCCCGGCCGCCGCGCACCAGCCGCGCGGGTTCCCGCCAGTGTGAGATGAGGTCGAAATAGATGTCCTCGGGTGTCCTGGAGCCGAGGATGATGGCGAGCTTGTGCAGCTTGTCGCCCAGGCCGGCGTAGCGGAGCCTGGCCGGCAGCAGAAAGCCCAGGTGCCGGAAGATCGCGTTCCAGGCATGCGGCGGCACCACGGTCAGCAGGCCCGCCAGCCCATGCCGCAGGCCGCGCGGCAGGTAGCGCAGCTTGCGCCAGAAGTTCACCGCCCAGAAGTAGCGGTTGTAGCCACCGAACAGCTCGTCGCCGCCGTCGCCCGAGAGGCTGACCGTGACCTGCTGGCGGGCGAGCTGCGAAACCAGGAACGTCGGTATCTGCGAGGCGTCGGCGAGGGGCTCGTCGTACAGCGTGGGCAGCCGCGGGATGACCGCCATGGCTTCCTCCGGCGTCACGTACAGCTCGGTGTGGTCGGTGCCCAGGTGGCGGGCCACCGCCTTGGCGTGCTCGGCCTCGTTGTACTCGGCTTCGGCGAAACCGATGGTGAAGGTCTTCACCGGCTGCGACGACTGCGCCTGCATCAGCGCCACCACCAGGCTGGAATCGAGACCGCCGGACAGGAAGGCGCCCAGCGGCACGTCGGCCACCATCTGCCCGGCGATGGCCTCGCGCAGGAGGCCCTCCAGCGCGTCGGTGGCCTCCGCTTCCGTGCCGGTGAAGGGCTGCATCTGCCCGCGCAGGACGGTATCCCGGACGCTCCAGTAGGCGACCGGCTGCGGTTCCTGGCGATGCTGGCCGAATACCAGGTAGGTGCCGGGCGGCAGCTGCCGGATGTTCTGGTAGATGGTGTAGGGCGAGGGGATGTAGTCGTGGCGCAGCAGCTGCGTGAGCGCATCGCGATCGATGTCGCCGCGAAAGTCCGGGTGCTGGCGCAACGCCTTGAGTTCCGACCCGAACACCAGGGCATCGCCCTGCCAGCCGTAGTAGACGGGTTTCTCGCCCAGCCGGTCGCGGGCCAGATACAGCAGCCGGTCGTGCCGGTCCCAGAGGGCGAAGGCGAACATGCCGATGCAGCGCGTCAAGGCCTCGCCGACGCCCCAGGCCTCGATCGCGGCCAGCAGGGTTTCGGTGTCGGAATGGCCGCGCCAGCCGGACGGCGCGGCCGGCGACGTGGCCTCGATGCGGTCGAACAGCGGATGCTCGGGCGCCGCCGGCCCGCTTTCCAGCGCCCGGCGCAGGGCCAGGTGATTGTAGATTTCCCCGTTGAAGGCGATCACGTAGCGCCCGCTGCGGGAGTGCATCGGCTGGTGGCCGGCGGCGCTGAGGTCCAGGATCGACAGGCGCCGGTGGCCGAGGGCGATCCCGGTTGCGCTGTCGGACCACAGGCCGTCGTCGTCCGGGCCGCGATGG
The DNA here is from genome assembly GCF_054657115.1 of Methyloparacoccus murrellii. NCBI lineage: Bacteria > Pseudomonadati > Pseudomonadota > Gammaproteobacteria > Methylococcales > Methylococcaceae > Methyloparacoccus > Methyloparacoccus murrellii. Next base: position 9,419 of record NZ_BAAHXD010000013.1, read on the forward strand.
CGCAGGGTGGCCGTCATGCGGCCGACGATGTCATGCAGCTGCTCGGCAGAGGTGCCGGCCGAGCGGTCAAAGAATCCGGTGAATCCACACATGCTTCAGGTTCCAGGGTTATCGTGAGTCGTGTCGCGGTTCATGCCCGGCCGCTTGGCGTCAAGGCAGCGCCGGGCCCAGGCGCCGGTACAGCCGCTCGTACTCGCCGGTGATGCTCGCCAGCGAGTAGCGCTCCCGCACGCGCTCCAGGGCCTCCCTCGCCAGCGTCTGTCTCAGCGGCGCATCGGCGAGCAGCCGGTCAAGGCCCCGGTACAGAGCCTCGGCATCTCCCGGCGGCACGACGATGCCGGTCCCGCCGAGGATTTCCCCGGCATCGCCCACATCCGTGGCCACGCAGGGAATGCCGCAGGCCATGGCCTCGCCCAGGACGTTCGGAAAGCCCTCGCCCCAGGCCGAGCTCAGCACGGCGACGTCCAGCGACTGGAAAAAGGCCGGCATGTCGGACACTTCGTCGAGCAGGTGCACCCGCTCCCTCAGGCCGGCGGCTTCGATGCGCCCTGCCAGCCCGGCATTGCCGGGGTTCAGGCCATGGCCGGCCAGCACGAAGCGGGCCGTCGGCTGCGCGGCCGCTATCCGGCCTGCGGCGCGGAAAAAGTTCGCATGGTCCTTCATGGGATGGAAGCGCGCCGCCATGCCGACCAGCAGGGCGTCGGCCGGCAGCCCCAGCCGTCGGCGGCGTTCGCGCGATTCCGCCAGGGTTGCCGGCGCGTAACGGCGGGTGTCGAAGCCATTGGGAATGAACACCCGCCGGTCGCGTCGGTAACCCAGCCGTTCATGCTGTTGCGCACTGGTCAGGGAGTTGTAGATGATCCCGCGCGGCTGCGCCGAGACGCGTGCCGAGAGCCGGATCAGGCCACGGGTCAGGGGCTTCTCGCGGGCCAGGTCGCCAAGGCTCTGGCGGACATTCCAGACGACCGGAACGCTGCGGGCGACGGTGCCGGCCGCCAGACTGGCCGCGAGGTTGCCGTGATACATCCAGCCCTGCAGCAGGTCGGGCCGTGCCGCCCCGACCTGCTGCAGGAGCTTCGACAGGCCGCTGAGCGTGGGCCTGCCCCTTGGCAGATCCACGGTCAGGACGGGGACGCCGAGGGCTTCGATAGCGGCACCGACCGCACCCCGGTCCATCAGCGAAACCACCGTGTTCGCGTAGCGGGAACGGTCCATCGCCGACAGCAGCTTGAGGAGCATGCGCTCCGCTCCATGAGCGTAGAGCCCGGTGATGATGTGGCAGATGCGCATCAGCCGAGGCTCGCGAAAGCGGCCAGGGTGCCCTCGGCCAGGGCCTGTTCGCCGAGACGGGTCTCGATGTGCCGCCGCACGGCGCGCCCCAGCGTGTCGCCCTGCTGCTGTGCCCGGCGCGTCAGGTCGGCGATTCCCCCGGCCAGCACCGCCGCGTCGCCGGGCGGCACGACGATGCCGCAGTCCTCGACCAGCCAGGCGGCGTCGCCGACATCGGTGGTGACGCAGGGGATGCCGCAGGCCATGGCCTCGGCCAGCGTGTTGGACATGCCCTCGCCGTACAGCGAGGCCGATACCGCCATGTCCAGAGCGTTGTAGACAGCCGGCATGTCGGTTTGCGGCCCGGCCCAGATCAGTCTGTCGTCCAGTCCCAGATCGGTCGCCTGCCGCCGCAGCGACGCATCCAGCGCAGCCGGTCCTCCGCCGACGCAGACGAAGCGCAGGCCGGGATCGGTGGTGCGCAGGCGGGCGGCGGCCTGCAGGAAGATCGGGTGCCCCTTCATCGGATCGAGGCGGCCGATCAGGCCGACCAGCCACTGTTCCGGCGCGATGCCCCAGGCGGCGCGGAAGGCCGCGCCGCGGCGGCGGTCGGGCAGGAAGCGGCGGGTATCGATGCCGTTGCGCACCACGCGCAGCCTGGCCGCCGGAAAGCCGGCGGCCAGGGCCGCCTGCCGGCCACGCTCCGAGTTGGCGATGACGAGATCGGCCTGGCCCGCCAGGCGGGTTTCCAGGTGGCTGGTCAAGCGGCTCAGTCCGTCATAGCGGGACAGGTCCATGTTCGAGGCGCGCAGGCCGATGACGCGCCGGGTGCCCGGCAAGCAGGGGCCCAGCAGGCTGTTCAGCAGATTCGCGACGGTCAGGAAGGAGTAGACGATGTCCGGTCGCTCGCACCGGAGGGTGCGGAGCAGTCGCCAGACAAAACCCGCGTTGTCCCAGCGGCCCCGCTTGCCAAGGTCGATCAGCGGGATGCCGGCGCCGGCCAGCTCGGCTTCCAGCGCGCCGCCGCCATAGAATACCGCGACCTTGATCTCATGGCCGCGTTGCCTGAGGGCGGTGGCCAGCAGGCAGACCTGGCGTTCGGCGCCGCCGACGCTCAGCTGGCGGATCAGCAGCAGGATGCGCATCAGGTACCCCTGACCCGCGGGCGCAACAGGGCGTCCCAGCGTGACAGCACCTGGGGCAGGCCGAACCGCTGGAGGATCTCCGGCGCCCGGCGGGCCAGCCGGGCCCGCAGGTCGGCCTGGGTCATCAGCTGCTCTAGCGCGGCGGCCAGCGCGGCCGGGTCCTCCGCCGGTACCAGGCAGCCGTCCAGCCCGTCGCGGATGATTTCCCGGGGTCCGGTCGGGCAGTCGGCGGCAACGACCGCGAGGCCCAGGGCCATGGCCTCGCAGAGTGCCATCGGGAAGCCCTCGAAACGGGACGGCAGCACGAACAGGTCCGCCTGTCGCAGGAACGCCTCGGGGGCATCCACCTGCCCGGTCAGCCAGACCCGCCCTTGCAGTCCCAGGTGCTCGATCCGGGCTTCCAGATCCTGGCGCAAGGGGCCCTCGCCGAGGATGGCCAGACGCCAGCCGGGCTGGTGGCCGGCGAGTGTGGCAAAGGCGTCCAGCAGCAAGTCGAAACCCTTCTGTTCCGTCAGCCGGCCCATGGCGGCCAGCCAGGGGCCGGGCGGCAGCACCGGCGGACGGGCCGCGCCCTCTGGCGGCAGGACCACCGGATTGGGGATGACGGCGAGCTTCCCCTGCAGACGCCGGGGAAAGAAGGCCCGCACGCGCTCGGTCAGCACCACCACCCGGTCCGCCATGGGATAGACCGCCCGGCGCAGCAGTCTCCAGGCCGGCTTGATGTGATACTGCGAGGGGTCGATGTGCTCGGACACGATGACCGGCAGGCCCAGCCCGCGGGTTGCCAGCAGGGTCAGCACATTGGTGCTGTCCAGGAAGCTGATGACGGCGTCGGGATTCGCGGCCCGGATGGCCCGCCGCAGGGCCAGCAGGCGTTTGCCATTGTTCAGCAGGGCCGCCGGCAGGTTGCGGGATTGCCGGAGCTGTCCCAGCCGCTGGTGGCGGATGCGCCCGTCCAGCGGGAAGAAGGGTGGCAGCGATCCGTCATCCAGGGTGATGAGGTCGATCTCCCGGCCCTGCGCGGCCCAGGCGTTGGCCAGGATGGACATGACCCGCTCCGCGCCCCCGGCCGTGAGCGCGTGAATGATCAGCGCCAGTTTCATGTGGGGGGCGCCACCGCGAGGCGGGGGATGTCCTTCCGCAGCAGGCAGCGCAGCAGCAGCCTTGCCTGCCAGTTCGGCGCGGCGGCGCGGCCGATGGGGGACTGGCGGAACAGCCGCCAGGTGCGCAGGCCCTCATGGGCGAAGTTGCCCAGGGCGCCGTACCAGTAGCGCACCAGATGCGGATGGGCGAGGCTGGCCGGGATGCCGCAGCGGGCGCAGCCAAGATCAAGCAGCTTTTCCAGCCAGCGGCGGACGTCTTCCGGCCTGTCGTCCCCGGCCGGCAGCTGAAATTTCGCCAGCCGGTTGTGCAGACGCAGCTCCGCTTCACTGGCGCCGATGCCGAGGTTGTGCAACTGCCGGCGCCGGACCTGGTCGGCGGTGCCGCCCTGGGCGGTCTGGTGCCGGTGGCTGACGTTGTCGGGGTGGGCGCGGTAGCGCACCAGCGCCTGCGGCAGGTTCGCCGTCGCGGTCAGTTCGGCGCAGCGGCTCCAGAGTTCGTAGTCCTCCGCGTGGACGTGGGCGAGGCTGAAGTGCAGCGCATGGGCTTGCAGGAACGCGCGCCGGATCAGCATGGTGCTGTGCTGGAAGGGATTGTCGAACAGCATGAAGAACCGTATGGCACCGTGTGTCGTCGGCAGTTCGACGGTCGACACGCGGTCGTTTTCCAGTTTCTCGTACCACGTTCCGCAGATGCCGATTGCCGGGTGCTGTTCCATGAACGCGATCTGCCGGTCGAGCCGTTCGGGCAGGCTGATGTCGTCGCCGTCCATGCGGGCGATGTATTCCCCGCGCGCCAGCTCCAGGCCCTTGTTCAGGGTGCGTATCAGCCCCAGGTTCGCGCCGTTCTCCACCCGCCGGATGCGGGGGTCGTCGAAGGCGCGGCTGATCTCCCGGCTGTCGTCGGTGGAGCCGTCGTCGATGATCAGCAGTTCGAAGTCCTTGAAGGTCTGGTCAAGGATGCTTTCTATCGCCGGGCGTAGAAATTTCTCACCGTTGTATACCGGCATTAGGACGGTAATGCTCGGTTGTGTCACGATTCTTTCCGCACGGAGGTAGGCACGGATGGACGATTGCAGGTTGGTGTTGGAATCGGTTTACGCAGCATACATCTTGCCTGCAGCTTGGCGTGATAGCCCAGCTTGGCGTGCTTTGCGCAAGGATGCGATCTGAATAGCCTGTATACAGATGGGCCTTGATCGGCTAGCGCGCCACAGGCGCCGTACCAGTAGCGCGAGAGTTCCTGTAAAACAAATTGTTCGGGTAGGTCAAGGGTCTTGCATGCTGCTTCGGTGAGGCGCAGAAGCCATGCGGCGGCGCCTTCGAGGTCTTTAGTATCCCCGTAGAACCGGAACTGGATCAGGTCGGTATGAATGTGGCATTCCTCGTCCGTGGGTATGAGCCCAAGATCTAGGAGATAGCGGCAGCGGACCCTGTCCGCAGTACGCACCTGTTCTTTCCGGTGTCGATTGCTCGTATTGTCGGCATGGTAGTGATAGCGGAGCAGTACCTTGGGTACGTTGGCAAGCCGGGTGAGTCGTGAACATCGGGTCCACAGCTCGAAATCTTCCGCATGGCGGTATTCGGGGTCGTAGCGCAGATGGTGGTCGTCTAGGAACTTTCGCCGGAACAGTATAGTGTTATGGGCAAAAACCGTATCAAAGATCAGGAAAAAGCGGATCAGTCGATCATCTACCGGCGGCTTCATGATGGCCTTTCCCTGCTCGGATTCCCACTCATACCAAGTACCGCATAGGCCGACATCGGAGCGCGCTTCCATGAAGTCCAGCTGCCTCGACAGCCGCGAAGGAAAGGCGATGTCGTCGGCATCCATTCGGGCGATATAGTTGCCCCTGGCTAGGTCCAGACCTCGGTTGAGGGTGGTGATGAGGCCGAGATTACGGCCGTTGCTCTCAATCCGGATACGGGGATCGGCGAACGATGTCGCGACTTCAAGGCTGCCGTCGGTGGAGCCGTCGTCGATAATCAGGAACTCGAAGTCGGCAAAGCTCTGATTAAGGATGCTGTTGATCGCTGGTCGAAGGAGTGTGCCGCCATTGTAGACGGGCATCAGTACGGTCAGGCGTGGAGGTTGCGTGGATGTCTTGGCCACTATGGTACGGCACGGTTACAGCGGGATCTCGGATGAATAACCGAAAATTTCGAAGTCCGGTCGGAATCTCTGGTACACGGCCTCCTGAAGCTCCGGCGTGTAGAAGTCCCGGCAATGTTCGGAGGCATCGGTCTTGGTTCTGTTGAGATGGCGTTGCTCCGGGATATCCTCCTCCGCAATGCCCAGCACCCGGAAACTCTCAATAAAGTCCCGTGCGTATGTTTCGAATCGTCCGATGAAATCATACTCGACGATACCATGGAGAATATGTGAGGTCTGCGTCCGCCAGTGGGGATTCATCTCGATATCCTGCTGCCCTGAAATCGACCTTATAAATTCGGCAAACGTCACCATGGTTTCGATGGGTTGGTCAGCCTTGCCCAGCACCTGCAGGATTTCGCGTTTTTGGAAAGAATTGCCGAGGATTTTATCCCGATAGCAGGAAAGCAGGCGTGTGTAAGGGTTCCGCACCATCGTGATGAAGCGATAGCCTTCGCTGCGGAGCGCACTGAGTGAGGTGGGGTGTTGCAGGTTATCCAGGCGGGTCAGGGGGGATACCGATCTATCGTGGAAGACCCGCCAGTCATAATGGTCCATGTGGGTCTGACTGTCCTTCAGTTCCAGCTGCACCAGAGCGGACTTTAGTGAGGAACAGCCAGTCTTGGGGTTGTCCATGTAGACGTAGCGGTGGCGATCGGAAATGTTGACAGCATAAAGTAATTGCTCCCGGGGCATGCGCTCCAGTGCGGCCCTGATCATTGGGCAGTTTCTCTGGTAAGGGTGCCAGCGCAGGGCTCTGAGACGCTCGATGAGGGCTGCTCCACAGGCGCTCTTGACGGATTTGAGGGTGTTGATCATGGGGATTGATGCGGGCGGCGATGGAAGGGACGTCATGCCGGATATCCGGTCAGGCGGTTGTTGCCTCGATCTCGATGGGGCAGAAGCAGCCGAAGCGGTCCTTTCCGCGGGTCAGAAAGGGGGTGAGCAAGGGATCCTCGATCTCGTCGGTTACCAGTTCGAGAGCGATCACCTGCTCCTGCGTGAAGAGGACCTCCGCGCGGTGCCGGATGGTCAGCGAGATCAGATAGGTTCCGGGGATCAGGCGGTGGTCGGCGATCTTCAACAGGAGGCCGTGGACGCCCGGGGAGAGGCTGGGCAGCACCGCGCGGGCGGTGACGATGCGGGCGCCGATGCTGTTGATGATGGGCAGGACGATCTCCGTTTCCCCGAGATGCCGATCCGTCGCGAGTTCTAGGCGCAGGCGAAGCGGCTTGTTGAAACCCACCTCCATGCGGGTTTGCTCGAAAGCCAGACTGGCAATCTGGAACCAGGGTACCCGCGCCGCCAGGTTGCGTGCCTGGGACGCCTCCTCGTTGAGGCGCAGATAGCCCCTGACCCCGGATTCGCTGTCCCCGTCCTGGATGATCCTGCCAGCCTGCAACAGCAGGATCCGGTCGGTAAATTGCAGGACCGCACTCATGTTGTGGCTGACGAACAGCACCGTCCGTCCGGTATTGCCGATCTCCTGGAGCTTGCCCAGGCATTTTTTCTGGAATCTGACGTCGCCCACGGCCAGCACCTCATCGACGATGAGGATTTCCGGCTCCAGGTGGGCGGCCACGGCGAAGCCGAGTCGCACGTACATGCCCGATGAATAATGCTTGACAGGCGTGTCCAGGAACTTTTCGACCTCGGCGAAGGCAACGATGTCGTCGAAGCGCGCGCGAATCTCGGCCTTCGTCATGCCGAGGATGGCGCCGTTGAAATAGATGTTCTCGCGTCCGGTCAGCTCGGGGTGGAAGCCGGTGCCTACCTCGAGCAGGCTCGCCACCCGTCCGCGGATGCGGATCTCGCCGCGGGTCGGCTCGATGATGCGCGAGAGGATCTTCAGCAGCGTCGACTTGCCGGCGCCGTTGCGGCCGATGATGCCGACCTTCTCGCCGCTGCGGATCGAGAAGCCGATATCCTGCAAGGCCCAGAATTCCTCGACGGCTTCGCCCGCCGCGGGTGCCTGCCGGCGCAGCAGGGCGCGCGAAGCCCGGTTGAGGCCGGTGGCCACGGCATCGCGGAAGGTGCTGTAGTTCTCGCCGCTGGCAAGGTGGCGCAGGGCGAACTTTTTCGCGAGCCCCTCGACCTGGATGACCCGCGACATCAGAGCAACTCCGCCAGGTTGCGCTCCACCCGCCGGAAATACAGGAGTCCGGTCGACAGCAGCAGCAGCCCCATGACCAGGGCCATGCCCACATGGCGCGTCAAGCCATCGGGCGCGAGTCCCAGCAGCGACCAGCGGAAGCCCTCGATCACGCCGACCATCGGATTCAGCGCGAAGAGATCGCGCCAGGCGTCCGGCACGACGCTGCTGGAAAAGCCGACCGGCGAAAGGTAGAGCCCCAGCTGCACCATGAATGGCGTCAGGTAGCGAAAATCCTTGTACTGCGCGGTCAGGGCGCAGATCCACAGGCCCGCGCCCAGGGCGACCAGGAACACCAGCGCCATGCAGCCCGGCAAGGCCAGCAGGCGCCAGTCGGGCAGCCGCTGGTACCACGCGAACAGGGCGACGAGCACCACCAGGGCGCAGATCAGGTCGGCGAGACTCACCATGATGGCGCTGGCCGGGACGATCAGGCGGGGGAAATAGACCTTGGTGATGATGGTTTCCTTGTTGCTGAGGCTGTTGCCGGCGTCGGCAAAGGCGGAGGCGAAGAACTGCCAGGGCAGCATGGCGGCGAACACCAGCAGCGGGTAGGGCACGCCATCGGACGGCAGCCGCGCCACGCGGCTGAACACCAGCGTGAAGACCAGCATGGTCAGCAGCGGTCGCAGCACCGCCCAGGCCACGCCGATGCTCATGCGCTTGTAGCGCAGCAGGATGTCGCGCCAGGCCATGAACCAGAACAGCTCGCGATAGCGCCAGATGTCGCGCCAGTAGTTGCCGACGATGCGATTCGGCGTGATGAGGATTTCTTGGTGAGCGGACATCGTCAGCGTGGCGGGGGCTGGTGATTCACGGGCAAACGTCGGATGCGGGATTGCGGGCCTATCGTGCGCCAGGCGCGGGTTCGCTTGTCCAGGGGCCGGGAGCGACGGCGTTGGCGGACGGCGCAAGGTTCACTGGAGCAACCCGCCGGCCGGGTCATGCACGGCGAAACCCCCTGTCCATGGCACCGCCCGCGGCAGGCTCGTCCACGGGCGGCTGGCGGACCGGGACAATCGCCGGTCCGCCCTCGGCAAGCCCCGGTGAAAGGCGAATCATGGTAAGGGGATCGCGGCAAGGCGGCAAGGGATGCCTTTTTGCACTCCACCCGGGGATTCGCTAACCTAGCCCCCCGCCGATCATTTACGCCTTGAATGGACGTTCTCTTATTGACAGGCCTGTTCATCCTCAACGGCCTGTTTGCGATGTCAGAAATCGCGATTCTCTCCGCCCGCAAAATTCGCCTCCAGCAAGCGGTCGACGAAGGGGTTACCCGGGCCCGGGCGGCCCTGGAACTGGCCAATGCACCGAGTCATTTCCTCTCCACCATCCAGGTCGGCATCACGCTGATCGGCATCATGAGCGGCGCGCTGGGCGAAGCGGCGCTGTCCGGCCGGCTCGACACCTACTTGCGGCAGTTCCCGCTGCTCGCCCCCTACAGCGAGGGGCTGGCGCTGGCCATCGTGGTGGTCGGCATTACCTATTTTTCCCTCATCATCGGCGAGCTGGTGCCGAAACGCCTGGCCCTCCTGAAACCCGAGAAGATCGCCATGATCATGGCGGGGCCGATGCGCGGACTGTCCCTGCTGGCCTATCCGCTGGTGAAGGTGCTGAGCTGGTCCACCGACGGTGTGCTGTGGCTGCTGCGCGCGCAGAAGTCGGAGGAGCCCTTGGTATCGGAAAAGGAGATCCGGCTGATGATCGACCAGGGCATGGAGGCCGGCGTCTTTCACAAGGGCGAAAAGGAGCTGGTGTCGAATGTCATGCGCCTGGACGCCCTCAAGGTCGGCGCCATCATGACCCCGCGCATGGACATGTACTACCTGGACGTGGCCAACCCCATCGAGGAAAACCGCCGCCGGCTGATCGAGAGCCCGCATTCCATCATCCCGGTCTGCCGCAACGGTCTCGACAACGTGCTGGGCGTGATCGAGGCGAAGGACCTGCTGCGGCGCGCCCTGTCCGGCGAGGCGCTGAAGCTGACGGCGGCGGTGCGACCGGCCAACTACATCCCCAAGTCCCTGAGTTCGGTGCAGCTGCTGGAGGAATTCAAGCGCTCCAAGATCGCCCTGGCCCTGGTGGTCGACGAGTATGGCGAGGTGGCGGGCCTGGCGACGCTCAAGGACGTGATGGAGGCCATCGTCGGCGATATCCCCTCGGACGAGGCCGGGGACGATGAGCCCGAGGCGATCCGGCGCGATGACGGCAGCTGGCTGCTGGATGGCACCCTGACCATCGAGAAGTTCAAGCAGCTGTTCTCGCTGGAAGCGATGCCGGACGAGGCCGGTGGTGGTTACAACACCGTGGGCGGATTCGTCATGATGCAGCTGGGCCATGTACCGCGCGCCAGCGACCATTTCGACTGGAGCGGTCTGACCTTCGAGGTGGTTGACATGGACCGCAACCGGGTCGACAAGATTCTGGTATCGTCACGCCCCAAGGCCGAGGGTTAGACCGCCCCGGCGATCGGCGGCGGTCGGGGCCGCCGCAAACGCATGATGTGGGGAGGACCATGAATATCACGACGGAGACCCGCGACGGTCGTACCATCGTCTCGCTGCGGGAAGAGCGCCTGGACGCGCAGAACTCGGGGGAACTGCGGGATTACATTCTCGGGCTCCTGGAGGCCGGCGGCCAGCGCCTGATCGTGGATCTCTCCGGCGTCAGTTTCATCGACAGTTCCGGCCTGGGCGCCCTGCTGTCGGGTTACAAGAATGCCAATCTGCGCTCGGGTTCCTTCGCCCTGGCGGGCCTGCAACCACGGGTCCAGTCGATGTTCGAGCTGACCCGCCTGCATCGGGTGTTCGAAATCTTTCCCACGGTCGAGGCCGCGCTGGTTTAGGCTCGGGGGGCCGGCATGAACGACAGAGATGATATCCACGTCGATATCGTGGTGCCCAACAAGAAGCGCTATCTGAGCCTCATCGGCAATATCGCCGAGGAGGTGGCCCGCGCGCTGGATCACTATGGCGGCGACCGCGAGGCGCTGGCCTACCATCTCAACCTGGTGCTGACCGAGGCCATGGTCAACGCTATCGAGCACTCCACGCCGGTGGATTCCGACCATACCGTCCGGGTCTGCATCTTCATCGAGGAAGACGACCTCTGCATCCGGGTCTACGACCACGGCCAGGGTTTCGACCTCGACCTCATCCCCTCCCCGGACCTGGACATCCTCAGCGAGCGGGGCCGCGGGATCTTCCTGATCCGGACCCTGATGGACAACGTCAGCTACAGCAAGACCGCGTCCGGCAACGTGCTGGAGATGCACAAGGCGCTGGCCTGAGCGCCCGCCTTCATGCGGCCGGGGATGCCGGCGCGAACACCGTGATCAGATTGTTGGCGGGCATGGGCACGACCTCGATGAGGACCAGCCCCGCTTCCCGGGCGGCTGCCGCCACCGTTTCCAGGTTCCGCACGCCCCATGCCGGATTCCGCGCCCGAAGGCTGTGGTCGAAAGCCGTGTTGCCGGGGGCCGTATGCTCGCCGTGGCGCCGGAAGGGACCATACAGCACCAGCCGGCCTGCCGCCGGCAGCAAGCGGCCGGCGCCGGCCAGAAGCCCCAGGCAGGCCGACCAGGGCGCGATGTGGATCAGGTTGATGCAGACGATGGCCGTGATGGCGGGCCGTGTGCCTGCCAGCCGCTGTGGCCAGCCCGGGTCGGTGGCATCCAGCGTTATCGGCGGCAGCAGGTTGTCCGCGGGGTGCCGTGCCAGCCAGGCCGCGATGCTGGCCAGCGCCGCTGGCGCGGTGTCCGAGGGCTGCCAGTGGCGGGGGTGCAGGCGGGGCGCAAAGTGGATGGCATGCTCGCCGGTACCGCTCGCGATTTCCAGGACGGTTCCGGCCGGCGGCAGCACGCGGTGCAGCACGGCCAGGATGGGGTCGCGGTTGCGTTCGGTGGCCGGGGCGTGCCGGCGGGCGGAGTCGTCGTGCATGGCGGTGGTGTCCGGTTTCCATCCGGTACCCGGCGCAGCGGGCTGGACGAACATTTTGCGTGACCTTGCGGTCATATGATGCTGTTTTTTGACCTTCTCAAGGAATTTCGACGATGAACAATCCGTTGCTGGAAGACCATACCCTGCCGCCTTTCTCCCGGATCAAGCCGGAACACGTCATGCCCGCCATGCGCCAGCTCATCGACGATAGCCGGCGCCTGATCGAGGAACGGCTGGCGGCCGCCGGCCCGTTCACCTGGGACAACCTGGTCGAGCCGCTGGAGGACATCGACGACCGCATCAACCGGGCCTGGTCGCCGGTCGGGCACCTCAACGCGGTGGCCAACAGCGAGGCCCTGCGGGAAGCCTACAACGCCTGCCTGCCGCTGCTCAGCGAGTACGCGACCGAGGTTGGCCAGAACGATCGGCTCTACGCCGCCTACCGCAGCATCGCCGACAGTCCGGCCTTCGCCGGGCTGGATCAGGCCCAGCGCAGGATCGTCGAGAACGCCCTCAGGGATTTCCGCCTGTCCGGAGTGGACCTGCCGCCGGCGCAGAAGCAGCGCTTCAAGGACATCGCCCAGGAGCTGTCGCGGCTCGGCAGCCAGTTCCAGGATCATGTGCTGGACGCCACGCAGGGCTGGTCGAAACACATCGAGGACGAATCCCTGCTGGCCGGTCTGCCGGATTCGGCGCGCGCCATGGCGGCCCAGGCCGCGGCTGCCAAGGGGCTGCCGGGCTGGCTGTTCACGCTCGAGTTTCCGTCCTACATCGCCATCATGACCTATGCCGACAACCGCGAGCTGCGCCGCGAGTGCTACACCGCCTATGCGACCCGCGCTTCCGACCAGGGGCCCGACGCCGGCCGGTGGGACAACACCGAGGTCATGGAACGCCTGTTGGCGCTGCGGCACGAGGAAGCCCAGCTGCTCGGCTTCCGCAATTTCGCCGAACTGTCCCTGGCCACCAAGATGGCACCCTCCACCGATGCCGTTGTGCGCTTCCTGGAGGATCTCGCCGACCGCTCGTTGCCGCCCGCCCGCCGCGATCTGGCCGAGCTGAAGGCGTTCGCGGAGCAGGCGCTGGAGATCGATACGCCGGGCGCTTGGGACTGGACCTATGCCTCGGAGAAGCTGCGCCAGTGCAAGTACAATCTGTCCGAGGAAGAGGTCCGCGCCTATTTTCCGGCGCACCGGGCCGTGTCGGGACTGTTCGCCGTGGTGGAACGGCTCTATGGCGTCACCATCCAGGAAAGGACCGGCGTCGACACCTGGCATCCCGATGTCCGCTACTACGAGATCCGCGATCCGTCCGGCGACCTGCGCGGCGGATTCTATCTCGATCTCTATGCCCGCCCGCACAAGCGCGGTGGCGCCTGGATGGACGAGTGCGTCACCCGCCGCCGGCGCGGCGGGCATGTGCGGCATCCGGTGGCCTACCTGACCTGCAATTTTACGCCGCCGACCGGCGATGCGCCGGCCCTGCTGCGGCATGACGAGGTGCAGACCCTGTTCCACGAGTTCGGCCACGGATTGCAGCACATGCTGACGCGGGTCGATCACCTGGGGGTCTCCGGCATCCATGGCGTCGAATGGGATGCGGTCGAACTGCCCAGCCAGTTCATGGAGAACTTCTGCTGGGAGCCGGAGGCCCTGGCGCTGATCTCCGGCCATCATGAGACCGGCGAGCCCCTGCCGCAGGCGCTGCTGGACAAGATGATCGCCGCCCGCAACTTCCAGTCCGGCATGCAGATGGTCCGGCAGCTGGAATTCGCCCTGTTCGATTTCCGCATGCACCGCGATTACGATCCGGCACGGGGCGGGCGCGTCTACCCGATCCTCGAGGAGGTGCGCCAGCGCGTTGCCGTGGTCACCCCGCCATCGTTCAACCGCTTCCCCCACAGCTTCTCGCACATCTTCGGTGGCGGCTATGCGGCCGGCTACTACAGCTACAAATGGGCCGAGGTCCTGTCCAGCGATGCCTTCTCGCTGTTCGAGGAGCGCGGCATCTTCGACCCGGAGGTCGGCCGCGCCTTCCTGGAGAACATTCTCGAAAAGGGGGGCAGCGCGGGCGCCATGGACTTGTTCGTGGCGTTCCGCGGGCGCGAGCCCCGGGTCGACGCGCTGCTTCGCCACAGCGGTCTTGCCGAGGCCGCCTGAACACCCGCCGGGGTGCCCTGTGCCGCTGACCGGGCGCCCCGGGCCTGGAAAAAACCCTTAAAGCCGACATGCGCTTGTGCTAAATTACGCGGCTGTTTTTTGCAGGGGGTGCCCCGATGAAAGCGCGCGTCAAGTGGGTTGAAAATGCCATGTTCCTCGGCGAGTCCGGCAGCGGGCATGCCGTGGTCATGGATGGCCCGCCGGAGTCCGGTGGCCGGAACCTCGGCCTGCGGCCGATGGAGATGCTGCTGATCGGCATGGGCGGCTGCGCATCCTTCGATGTCGTCCACATCCTCCGCAAGGGCCGCCACGACATCCGTGCCTGCGAGGCCCTGCTCGAGGCCGAGCGCGCGGAGACCGACCCCAAGGTTTTCACCCGTATCCATCTGCATTTCGTGGTTGCCGGCAGGGGGTTGAGCGAGGCCGCCGTCGAACGCGCCGTCAAGCTGTCCGCCGAGAAGTACTGCTCCGCCTCGATCATGCTCGGCAAGACCGCGACGGTCACGCACAGTTTCGCGCTCGTCGAGGCCGATGCCTGAGCCCGCCGCGACCGGGCCAGCCTTGCGCCACCGGCTTGTTCCTGGCGTTTCATCCCTGCCCGCGCAGGGTTCACTCATGACGGGGTATCGTTAATTCGATGGACATCGACAAACTCCAGCTGCACGGTTTCAACAACCTGACCAAGTCGCTGAGCTTCAACATCTACGACATCTGCTACGCCAAGACCGAGTTGCAGCAGCGCCGCTACATCGAGTACATCGACGAGATGTACAACGCCAAGCGGCTGACCCAGATACTGACCGACGTGAACGCCATCATCGGTGCCCAGATCCTCAACGTGGCCCGGCAGGACTATGAACCGCAGGGCGCCAGCGTCACCATGCTGATCTCCGAGGGCCACGATGCGCCGTCGCTGGTCGGCAACATGGAGGAGCCGGGTCCCCTGCCTGATTCCGTGGTTGCGCACCTCAACAAGAGCCACATCACCGTCCACACCTATCCGGAAAGCCACCCCTACGGTGGCATCAGCACGTTCCGCGCGGATATCGATGTGTCCACCTGCGGCCGCATCTCGCCCCTGAAGGCGTTGAACTACCTGATCCACAGCTTCGAGTCCGATATCGTCATCATGGACTACCGGGTGCGTGGCTTCACCCGCGACATCAGCGGCCAGAAGCACTACATCGACCATGAGATCACCTCGATCCAGAACTACATCTCCGACGTGACCGCCGAGCGCTACCAGATGATTGACGTCAACGTGTACCAGGAGAACATCTTCCATACCAAGATGATCCTGAAGGATTTCGTGCTCGACAATTACCTGTTCGACACCGACAAGGATGCCCTGACCCCGGAAGAGCGGATCGGCATCCAGCGCCAGCTCAAGCAGGAGATGGCGGAAATCTTCTATGGCCGGAACTACAAGCTGCGCCGCTGAACCGGTCGCCGGCCGCCCATGAAAAAACCGGCCTTGCGCCGGTTTTTTCATGGGTCCCTGTGAGCCTGCCGCCGTTGTTTCAGGGCTGTCGCGCCGGCAGCGCCGGGTCGAGCGCCTTGTCGGTACTTTCCGCGCCGCACACCGGCAGCCCGGTCGGGTCCAGCAGGCCGAGCTGTACCAGCACCGTGGCCTGATCCCAGTAGATGTGCTCGCTGACCAGGCGATCGCCCTCGAAGCCGACGCTGGCGACCAGCATCACCTTGACGTGCCGGCCGGTGGGCGGAACACCCGGCAGCAGCCACGGCATGGCCAGCGTGTGGGTAAACTCGAAAACCATCTCGTCGACCAGGCGGTCATGGCCGACGGTGCGGCCGATCAGGGTCATCCGGGTGTCCGGCGGCATCTGCGGGGTGACGCTGGCGCCATAGAACCGGCGCAGCTCCTCCCGGCCCCGCCCGCCGGTCATCACCGGAATATGATTGACACAGGCATGCGGCACCATGGTGTCCAGCGTGGACTCGGTATCCCGGGTTTCGAATTCGTAGCCTACGTGCTGCTCCCACAGGGCGGATCAGGCGCTGCTGGCGGGGTGTCAGGTTTTCCGCTGTCATGTTTTGCTCCCGGTGTCGTGCCGATGGGCTGAGCCCGATGGTCTTGCCGTTACGCCGCCCGCCGCCATGGCCAGCCCCCGCCGGGGGCTGGCCTACCCCAGCTGCCGGGCCAGCAGTGTCACCGGATGCAGGACCTCGATGTCGGCCAGGCCACGCTGGCGCAGGCCGGCGCGCAGGTGCATGGCGCAGCCGGGATTGGAGGTCAGCAACAGGGCGGGCCGGGCGGCGGCGATGGCGTCGAGCACGTCCTCACGCAGGGCGTTGGCCATCCCGGGGTGGTCGATCAGGTAGCTGCCGGCGGCGCCGCAGCAGCGGGTCTGGGCCGGGAGGGCGACGACCTTCAGTTCGGGAATGCGGCCAAGCAGCGCGAGGGCATGGCGGTCGGCGCGCAGCACGTTCCGCAGGCTGCATGGCGCGTGCAGGCAGACGGTGCGCGGCAGCGGCTTGACGGCCAGCCCCTCCGGCCAGGCCTGCCCGGTGAGGAATTGGCTGATGTCGAGCACCCGCCGGCTGAAGGCGCGGGCAGCATCCGAGGCGTCGTCCCGGTCGTATTCGCGCAGCATGGCGCCGCAGCCACTGGCGAAGCTGACGATGGGGGGGGCATCCTGGTCGGCGGCGAAGGCATGCAGGTTCTCGCGGATGCGCTCGCTCGCGGCGGCCGGTTCGCCGGCATGCTGCTCCAGTGCCCCGCAGCAGGTCTGCCCGGCGGGAATGTCGACCGCCAGCCCGAGCCGGTGCAGCACGGTCATGGCCGCCTGCACGGTGGCGCGATCGGCCAGCCCGGCCGTGCAGCCCAGGAACAGCTCGACGCTGCCACGCACCGGCCCCTGCGGCGGGCGATGGAGCCCCGGCGCCGGCAGCGGCGCCGCGTCGGCGGGCGGGAGGCCGGCGGTCATCTCCCCCGCGCCGGCCAGGCGCGCCAGGGCGGTGGTCACGCCCCGGGCCGAGCCGGACAGCAGCCGGTCGCTGATCGTGGCCAGGGGGGCGCGGGTCAGCGCCGCCCGGATGACGGCCTTTTTCAGGCGCGGCGCCAGTGCCTGCCCGTGCGCCGCCGCGCCGGTCTCGCCACGGAAGCGGTCGACGATGCGCCCGTAGGGAACGTAGGCGGGACAGGCCGATTCGCAGGCCCGGCACAGCAGGCAGTTGTCGATGTGCTCCAGCAGGGCCGGCGTCGGCGGAAGTTCGTCCCGGGCCCAGCCCTGGATCAGGGACAGGCGCCCGCGCGGCGACTCGTTCTCGTCCTGGGTCTTGAGATAGGTCGGGCAGTGCGGCAGGCACAGGCCGCACTTGACACAGATATCGGTTTCCGCGGCGAGCTGCGGGTCGCGCATGGGGCGGGCGTCGGCCGGGCGAGGGGCGTGCCTGGCCGGCCTCAGTGCCGGAAATGGCGCATGCCGGTGAAGACCATGGCCATGCCATGCGCGTCGGCGGCGGCGATCACTTCCTCGTCACGCACCGAGCCACCGGGCTGGATGATGGCGGCCACGCCCTCGGCGGCCGCCGAGTCGACGTTGTCCCGGAACGGGAAGAAGGCGTCCGACGCCATGACCGAGCCGGCTACCGGCAGCCCGGCGTCGGCGGCCTTGATTGCGGCGATGCGGACGGAGTAGACCCGGCTCATCTGGCCGGCGCCGACGCCGACGGTCTGGCCGTCACTGGCGTAGACGATGGCATTGGACTTGACGAATTTCGCCACCCGCCAGGCGAACAGCAGGTCGGTGATTTCCCGCTCGCTGGGCGCGCGCCGGGTCACGACCCTGAGGTCGGTGCGCAGGATGTGGCCATTGTCGCGCGCCTGCACCAGCAACCCGCCGGTGACCCGCTTGTAGTCCCAGCCCTCGGCGGCATCGGTGTCCCAGTGGCCGGTTTCCAGCACGCGGATATTGGGTTTGCCCGCCAGAACGGGCAGGGCGGCCGCGGCGATGCGCGGTGCTAGGATCACTTCGACGAATTGCCGCTCGACGATGGCGCGGGCGGTTTCGGCATCGAGTTCGGCGTTGAAGGCGATGATGCCGCCGAAAGCCGAGGTCGCGTCGGTGGCGTAGGCACGTTCGTAGGCGGCCGTCAGCGTTGCGCCCAGGGCCACGCCGCAGGGATTGGCATGCTTGACGATGACGCAGGCGGGGCCGTCGGTGAAGGACTTGACGCACTCCAGCGCGGCATCGGCGTCGGCGATGTTGTTGTAGGACAGTTCCTTGCCCTGCAGCTGGCGGGCGCTGGCCACGCAGCCGCGCGGCGGGTGCGGCTCGACATAGAAGGCGCCCTGCTGGTGGGGGTTCTCGCCATAGCGCATGCCCTGGGCATGCCGGAAGCGCAGCACCAGCGGATCGGGGAAGCGCTCGCTGCCCTCGACCCCGCCGAGGTAGGCGGCGATGGCCGCATCGTAGGCTGCCGTGTGGCGGAAGCTCTTGATGGCCAGCCGGAAACGGGTGGCGTCGGTCAGGACGCCGTCCCGGCTGCCGAGTTCGTCCAGCACGGCCGTGTAGTCGGCTGGGTCGACCACCACGGCGACGGCGGCATGGTTCTTGGCCGCGGCCCGGATCATCGCCGGGCCGCCGATGTCGATATTCTCGATCGCATCCTCCAGTGAACAGCCGGGCCGGGCCACCGTGGCTTCGAACGGGTACAGGTTGACGACCACGAGATCGATGGAGCCGATGCCGTGCTCCGCCATGACCGCCTCGTCGGTGCCACGCCGGCCGAGGATGCCGCCATGGATTTTCGGATGCAGGGTCTTGATGCGGCCGCCCATCATCTCCGGGAAGCCGGTATAGCGCGAGACTTCGGTCGCCGCGATGCCGGCCTCCGTCAGCGCCTTGTAGGTGCCGCCGGAGGAGAGGATTTCGACGCCGAGCGACGCCAGCCCCCGGGCCAGTTCGACCAGGCCGGTCTTGTCGGAAACGCTGAGCAGGGCACGGGTGACGCGAGGATTCATGGCGGTCTTGCCTGGAAGTGGAAGAAGGGAATGGCGGAGTCAGTCGATGCCGTACAGGCTCATCTTCTTGCGCAGCGTGCTGCGGCTGACGCCCAGCACCTGGGCGGCGCGGGTCTGGTTGTGGCCGCACTGCTCCAGCACCGTGCGGATCAGCGGCTGCTCGACCTCGGCGATGACCAGATCATAGAGGTTGGTGACACCGTGACCATCCAGGCGCGCGAAGTAGTCGTCCAGTGCCTGGCGGACATGGTGACTGAGGATGCCATCCTGGCCGGAGTCGGCCAGGAGCCCGTCGAGCCTGCCGTCGGCGCCATTGGGCGTGCCGCTCATGCGGCCCGGGCCTCAATCAGCTGTGCCAAGGCGGTGGTCATGACGGCCAGCTGGCCGCGCGCGGTGTGTTCGGTGTTGAAACGGGCTTTGAGATTCATGGGGCAGGCAAGATGATCCAGGTACCAGCCGACATGCTTGCGGGCGATGCGCAACCCCTGGTGTTCGCCATAGAAGGCATGGAGCTCCTGTACATGTTCGAGAATCAGGTTGCAAATCTCGGTTGTGTCCGGCGGATCGGCCGGTTGTTCCCGATTCAGTGTTCTGGCCAGGGAGGTGAACAGCCAGGGTCGGCCCAGGGCCGCGCGTCCGATCATGACGGCATCGGCGCCGGTCTGTTCCAGCACGGCCAGCGCTTTGGCCGGGCTGTCGATGTCCCCGTTGGCGATCACGGGAATCCTGACGGACCGCTTGACGTGCCGGATTGTACGGTATTCGGCAGACCCGGAAAACCCGCAGGCGCGGGTGCGGCCGTGCACGGCGAGCGCCTGGATGCCGCTGTCTTCGGCGACCCTGGCGATGCGCACGGCGTTGCGGTTGGCGGGGTCCCAGCCGGTGCGGATCTTCAGGGTGACCGGGGTGTCGACCGCCTCGACCACCGCCGCCAGGATGCGTCCCACCAGTCTTTCGTCCTGCAGCAGCGCCGAACCGGCGGCCTTGTTGCAGACCTTCTTGGCCGGGCAGCCCATGTTGATGTCGATGATCTGCGCGCCCCGGTCGACGTTGATGCGTGCCGCCTCGGCCATGTCGGCCGGTTCGTTGCCGAGGATCTGCACGGCGCGCAGGCCCGTTTCGCCGCGGTGGTCGGTACGCAGCAGGGTCTTGCGGTCGTGCCGCAGGGCCGGGTTGGCCGAGATCATCTCGCTGACCGCCAGCGCCGCGCCATAGCGCCGGCACAGGCTGCGGAACGGTCGGTCCGTGATGCCGGCCATGGGGGCCAGGATCAGTCGGTTGGCCAGGATGTGGGGGCCGATCTGCATGGGGGCTTGGGCCGGAAAAAAGCGCGCAAGTGTAGCCAGCATCCCGCCCGCATGCAAAGCGCCGCCGGCTCGGCGGCCCGGCCGCTCAGCCCGGCCGGGCCGCCAGCACCGTGTCCGCTGCCGCTAGCACCCGATCGACCGAGTGCGCGCCCATGCAGTCGAAGCGCCCGCCGCAGCTCGGCCGGCGATGGCAGGGGGAGCAGTCGCGCGGCTGGTAGAGCACGCATCCATCCGCCCGCCCGGTGTCGAGATAGGGCGAGGTGGAGCCGAACAGCGCGACGGTCGGCGTCCGCATGGCGGTGCCGAGGTGGGTGAGGCCGGTATCGACGCCGATCAGCAGCCGGGCCGATCCGATCAGCGCGGCGCATTCCGCCAGGCTGGTCCAGCCGGTCAGGTTGACCAGCGGGCCGCCGGCCCGGGCCGCGATGCCGGCGGCCCGCTCGACATCCCCGCGGCCGCCCAGCATGACCGGCGTGAGGTGCGCCGGCAGCCGCCCGGCCAGCTCCGCCCAGCGCTCGTCGAACCAGTGTTTCTGCGGGCGGGTGGTGAACGGCGCCAGCACCGCGTAGTCGCCGGCAATGCCGTTGCTGGCGCGCAGTGCGGCCGCCGAATCCCAGGCCGAATCGGGCACGGCGATGTCCGGGACGAAATGATCGGGCCGCGCGCCCAGGCGGACCGCCAGGTCGCGGTACTCCTTGCCCAGGCGCGGGTCGTCATCCAGCGTCGGCAGCGGCATCACCTCGCTCATCAGCCACTGGCTGCCCTCGCGCGAGCCCAGGCCGATCCGTCGCGGCGCGCCGCTGGCCCGGGCCCAGACCCCGCTCTTCAGCAGACCTTGCAGATCCAGCGCCAGGTCGTAGCGTGCGCTCCGCAGCCGGCCGGCCATGGCGACCATTTCCCGCGCCAGTTCGCCGAGGCGCCCGGCCTGGCGCAGCGTTTTCCAGCGTCCGCGGGGCAGGGCGATGACCTGGTCCAGCCGGGGGTTGTGTCGCAGCAGTTCCGTTTGTGCCGTCTCGGCGAGCCAGTCGATCCGCGCCTCGGGCCAGAGGCTGCGGAGGGCCGGTATCAGGCCCGAGGCCATGATGATGTCGCCGATCGCGCTCAGGCGGATGATGAGGATGCGCTGCGGCGACATGCGGGAGCGGCCGTCAGCTGCCCAGACTGGAGGCCAGCGGCGCGTCGAAACGGTAGCCGAAGCGCTCGATGTCGGGCCGGTAATGCCGGGCGACCAGTTCCGCCATGGTGTCGTTGTAGTAGGCGCGATAATCGTGCTGGCGGTCCTTGGCCTTGCGCGCGTGCGGCAGGGCCGGACAGGCGATGCCGATGCGCCGGCAGGCTTCCGCAAAGTCGTCGTGCAGGAATTCGTAGCGGCCGGTGAAGTCGATCAGGTTGTTGCCGTGCAGGTCGACCAGATAATCGCTTTGCAGCTCCACCGACATGTCGGCGTGGTATTGCGGCGGCCGCTCGGGATCGAATTTCCAGCGCAGGAAGGCTTCGAAGCCGTCGATGTGGGTGATGACGTCGGGTCGTTCGCGGCGGATGTGGTGATAGGAACTGACCTGGAGATCCCAGGGGTTGCGCACGAAGGCGAACTTGAACAGTTTCTCGAACACCTCGCGCGGCAGCATCTCCTTGGCGGCGATGAGCTTGGCGTGACGGGGGAACTTGGCGCCGATCCGGTGTCCCGTCAGCGCGCTGATGCGGCTGCACAGGAATTGCGGCAGCCGATAGGGGTCGCTCCACTTGTAGCGCCACAGCGAGTCACGGATGCTGGTGCCGCCGGTCTTGGCGATATGGACGAAGAGGAAGTTGTAGCGCAGGGACAGCAGCATGGCGGACGTGACGGCTCGGCGGCGTGGAAATCGGTGCAGGATAGCAGCGATCGCCGGAGGCCGAGAAACGCGGCCCCGCCGGAGCAGCGCTGGCCAGACCTTGATCGGGAGCGAAACATCCCAACATCGTGGCCATCGTCAACTCAACTTCATGGGATGCTGAACCACCATGCGTATGGATAAATTGACCGGCAAGTTTCAATCGGCCCTGGCCGACGCGCAGAGTCTGGCCCTCGGCAAGGACCAGCAATTCATCGAACCCGTGCACGTCATGATCGCCCTGCTGGATCAGGACGGCGGCACCGTGCGCCCGCTGCTGACCCAGTGCGGCGTCAACGCGGCGGGCCTCAGGAGCACCCTGGGCCAGATTCTCGACCGCCTGCCCCGGGTCGAGGGCACCGGCGGCGACGTACAGATTTCCAGCGACCTGCTCCGGCTGCTCAATCTTACCGACAAGCTGGCGCAGAAGCGTGGCGACCAGTTCATCACCAGCGAAATGTTCGTGCTGGCGGCGCTGGAGGACAAGGGTGCCGTTGGCGAGGCGCTGCAAAAGGCCGGACTCAGGCCCGAGCAACTGCTGCAGGCCATCGAGAAAGTGCGCGGCGGCCAGAAAGTGGATGACCCCAACGTCGAGGAGCAGCGCGGCGCCCTGCAGAAGTACACGATCGATCTGACTGCCCGCGCCGAGCAGGGCAAGCTGGACCCGGTGATCGGTCGCGACGACGAGATCCGCCGCACCATCCAGGTGCTGCAGCGCCGCACCAAGAACAACCCGGTGCTGATCGGCGAGCCCGGCGTCGGCAAGACCGCCATCGTCGAGGGGCTGGCGCTGCGCATCATCAACGGCGAGGTGCCCGAGGGCGTCAAGTCCAAGCGGCTGCTGGCGCTGGACATGGCCGCGCTGATCGCCGGCACCAAGTTCCGCGGCGAGTTCGAGGAGCGCATGAAGGCGCTGCTCAACGACATCGCCAAGCAGGAAGGTCAGGTCATCCTCTTTATCGACGAACTCCATACCCTGGTCGGCGCCGGCAAGGCCGATGGCGCCATGGACGCCGGCAACATGCTCAAGCCGGCGCTGGCGCGCGGCGAGTTGCACTGCATCGGTGCCACTACGCTGGACGAATATCGCCAGTACATCGAGAAGGACGCCGCGCTGGAACGCCGTTTCCAGAAGGTGCTGGTCAACGAACCCAGCGTCGAGGACACTATCGCCATCCTGCGCGGGCTGAAGGAAAAGTACGAGGTGCATCACGGCATCACCATCACCGACCCGGCCATCGTCGCGGCGGCGACCCTGTCGCACCGCTACATTACCGACCGCAACCTGCCGGACAAGGCCATCGACCTGGTTGACGAGGCCAGCAGCCGCATTCGCATGGAAATCGACTCCAAGCCCGAGGAGATGGACCGGCTCGATCGCCGCCTGATCCAGTACAAGATCGAGCGCGAGGCCCTGAAGAAGGAGACCGACGAGGCGTCCCGCCGCCGTCTCAGCGAGCTACAGGAGCGCATCGACGAGATGGAACGCGAATACGCCGAACTGGAGGAAGTCTGGAAGGCCGAGAAGGCCGCCCTGCAGGGCAACACCGCCATCAAGGAGAAGCTGGAAAAGGCCAGGCTCGACCTGGAGGCTGCCCGCCGCGCCGGTGATCTGGCGCGCATGTCGCAGCTCCAGTACGGCGAGATTCCCGAGCTGCAGAAGCAGCTGGAGGCCGCCGATGCCGCCGAGGCGCAGGAGGCGACCCTGGTGCGCAACAAGGTCACCGACGAGGAAATCGCCGAGGTCGTCTCCAAGTGGACCGGCATCCCGGTGGCCAAGATGCTGGAGGGCGAGCGCGAGAAGCTGTTGCAGATGGAGGCCGAGCTGGGCCGGCGCGTGGTCGGCCAGCAGGAAGCCATCCGCGCCGTGTCCGACGCCATCCGCCGCTCGCGGGCTGGCTTGTCCGACCCGCGCCGGCCGAACGGCTCGTTCCTGTTCCTGGGTCCCACCGGCGTCGGCAAGACCGAGCTGTGCAAGGCGCTGGCCTCGTTCCTGTTCGATACCGAGGAGGCCATGATCCGCATCGACATGTCCGAGTTCATGGAGAAGCACTCCGTGGCCCGGCTGATCGGCGCGCCGCCCGGCTACGTCGGCTACGAGGAGGGCGGCTACCTGACCGAAGCGGTGCGCCGCCGGCCCTACGCCGTGATCCTGCTGGACGAGGTCGAGAAGGCCCACCCGGACGTGTTCAACATCCTGCTGCAGGTGCTGGACGACGGCCGCCTGACCGATGGCCATGGCCGTACGGTGGATTTCCGCAACGCGGTCATCATCATGACCTCCAACCTGGGTTCCGACCGCATCCAGGAACTGGCCGGCGAGGAGAACTACGCCCTGATGAAGGAGGCCGTCATGGCCGTGGTGCGCCTGCACTTCCGCCCGGAATTCATCAACCGGGTGGATGAGGTGGTGGTCTTCCATCCCTTGCAGAGGGACCAGATCCGCGCCATCTGCAAGATCCAGATCGGCTATCTGGAGCAGCGGCTGGCCGAGCGCGACATCGCGCTGGTGGTTGCCGACGCTGCCCTGGACCATCTGGGCGCGGCCGGCTTCGATCCGATCTACGGCGCCCGTCCGCTCAAGCGCGCCATCCAGCAGGAGCTGGAAAATGCCCTGGCGCAGGACATCCTGGCCGGCCGCATCGGTTCCGGTGATACCGTCACCGCCGATGCCGAGGCAGGCAGGATCGTGTTCTCGGTGACGGCGGCGGCGTGATGCCGGGCTGAGGCGGAGGCTCCGGCCGGGCAAGCCGCCGTGGTCCCGCCCCGGGCGGGAGCTGCGACCGGTCGGCCGATTGGTCGCAGCCTGACGGCGCCAGCCGGGCGGGACGGCTTTGCCGGGCCACCGGTTCGTGCTTGGGCGGTCGTGTAGAATGCCGCCCGGGTGTCGACCGCGCCGGGCCCGCGACGGTGGCGGTTGCCGGCGACTGGCTGGAACTGAACTGCTTCGAGGCCACTCCCCTCGCCTTCCAGAGCCCGTGCCGGCCGGCGTTCGCGCACGCCTCAACCTGCAACACGATGGCCCGATCGCGCCCCGGGCTGCAACCGGAGATGGAATCAGGCACACGCTGTCATGGATGCACGCAATTGCCTCTTGTATGACCCTCACGCGAGCAGTGGGCAAATCCTTGCCCTGATCAACGACGCCGGTTGGCGGGTAACCCGCATCGACGCCGCGCAGCCGGCCTATCTGCATAAGACCGAGGACGGCAGGGGCGTCGGCCTGGCCGTCATCGGCGCGCGCGCGCTGGCCGATGGCTTGCCCGTCCAGCGGCTGATCGCCCAGAGCCCCTGCCGGCCCTGGGTGGCGCTGCTGGAGCCGGAGGTGACCCTGACCCAGGATCTGCTGCACCTGCTCGGCACCTATTTCGAGGACTATCAGGTCCTGCCGGTGAGTCCGGAGCGACTGGGCTTCACGCTGTACCGGGCCGGTGTTCGCCATGCCCACCTGCCCGGCGCCGGGCAAGCCCGGGTGCTCTGGCCCGAGCTGATCCTGCAGGGCAGCAGTCCGCCGGCCCTGCGCTTGCAGGCCGATGTCGAGCGGGCCGCCGAGTCCGATTCCCCGGTCTGGATCGAGGGCCCCCCGGGGTCGGGCAAGGCCATGACAGCGCGCGCCATCCATCGCAGATCCTGGCGCAGTCTCGCGCCTTTCGTGCCGTTCACCTGCCTTGCCGGCGCGGCAGCGGACGACATCCGGGCCGAGCTGTTCGGTGTCGGGGAGACCCGTGCCGCCAGCGGTTCGGCCATGCGCCGGGGCCGTATCGACAGCGCCCAGGTGGGCGTGCTGTTCCTCGACGGCGTCGATGTCCTGCCGCTGGCGGTGCAGCAGGATCTCCTGCAGCTCTTGCAGAAACGCGTGTTCCGGCGCCGTGGCGGCGAGGACTTCATCCCGGTCGATGTGCGGATCATGGTGGCCTCCGGCGGCGATCTCGACCGGGCCGTTGCCGACGGCGACTTTCTGCCGGCCTTGCGGAATGAGTTTGCCCGGCTGCGGATCGGCGTTCCGGGCCTCAGCGCGCGGGCCGAGGACGTCGAGAGCCTGGCGCGGGCGTCCCTGCGTCAGCAGTTTCCCGGTACGGCCTTTGCCTTTGCGCCCGCAACGCTGGCCTTGCTGCCCCGGCATGACTGGCCGGGCAACCTGCGCGAACTGATCAACCGCATCGCGCGGGCGGTCCTGGTCGCCGATGGCGCCACTCTGCTGCCTGAGCACTTGGGACTGGGCGAGGCCAGCGCCGCCCCGCCGCGCCGGCCCGGTGTCATGCGTCTGGGCGCGGCCAAGGCGCAGGCCGAGAGGGCGGTAGTCGTGTCGGCACTGGTCGAGGCCGGACACAACATCTCCCAGGCTGCGCGCCTGCTGGGGGTCTCGCGCATGACGCTGTACCGGCTGATGGACAAGCACGGCATCCGCGAGGATACCCGCACGCTTGCCGAATGACGGCCGGCGGCGCTGCCGCTACAGCCAGCGCCAGTGCCCGAAGCTGGCGGCCTGGCCGCGATAAATGTCGCGGGCATCGACGAGATTCCAGACGGTTGCCGCCTCGATGACGAAACGGCGCCCGTGCCGGCCGATGCGGATGCCGCGGTAACCGTCCGAGTAGCCCCGCTCGGCGACATCCCTCAGCAAGGCGGCGCGCTCCTCGCGCCGGTCCGCCTCCGCCGACAGGCGTGACGGGCAGCGGGTCATCTCGTCCCAGGTCATGGCGAAAACACCCAGTGCCGTCTGGTTGGCGTAGTTGAACAGCGGATCGGGCTGCGTGTCGTGCGACAGCAGTGCCCAGGGTGCCGTGTAGAGGTAGCGCGCGGCTTCGGCATCGCTCATCCGCGCCGGGGTCAGCTCGCGTCCGGTCCAGTGCCGGAAGCTGCGGCGGATGAGGCCGACATGCTCGGCCAGGAACTGGTTGGCTTCGGAGGGCGGTGGCGGCGCGGTCATGCGTGGCGTGGTGTGGCTCTGATGAGAGGGGGATTCTAGCCCGGGCAGGCCCCGCCGGGCAGCTTGTCGTCCGCCGCCGGGCCCGATAGCATCGGTCCGATGCCAGGGGAGACAGCATGACCAAGTATGGGGGCAGGGTACTGCACAGCCGTCGCGATGACATGGGGCTCATCGAGGTGGTGGAGACCCATGGCATCCGCTCCCTGCATTTCGGGACGCCGGCCCGGCAGAGCTGTCTCTGTCTCGCCACTCCGGAGCGGCTGGAACTGCCGTACCTGCGGGCCATGCTGATCGGCCTTGCCTTCGTCGCCACGCCGCGCCGCATCCTGCTGCTGGGCCTGGGAGGTGGCTCGCTGGCCGGCTTCCTGCTGGCCCACTGCCGGGGGGCCAGCATCGAGGCGGTCGAGTTGCGACCGGCCATGATCGAGATCGCGCGGGAGTACTTCGGCCTGCCGGAATCGTCGCGGCTGCGCATTCGCATCGCCGACGCGGGCGAGTACATCAATGTCCTGGCTGCGCGGGGTGAGCGCGATTTCGACCTGATCCTGGTCGATGCCTTCGATGATCAGGGCGTGGCGCCCTTTGTCATGCAGCACGACTTCTTCTCCGCTGCCGCCACCTGCCTGGCGCCGGGCGGCGTGTTCAGCGTCAACCTCTGGAGCGCCCATGCCGAATCCTTCCGTGCCGTGATGCGCCTGGTAAAGCTCTATTTTCCATGCGCCGCCCATGCCTTGCCGGTCATGGGGCGCGGCAACGTCATCGGTGTCGGTCTCCGGTCCGGCGGCCCGCCGATCCGCTTTCGCGAGGCCCTGGCGGCGGCGCAGCGCTTGCAGCAATCGCTGGGCATCGAATTCACCCGGCTGCTGCAGCGCCTCGCACCGCCCTGGCCGCGCTGAGGCGGCTAATCTGCCCGGCTGAGACTGATGGGCAGGACCAGCGTGTCGAGCACCACGTCCAGCGGCAGGCTCAGCATCATCAGCGGTGACAGGTAACGGGTGGAGGTCTGGTACAGCGTGTCCTGCGCCGCCTTCGGATAATAGAGGGCCAGGCAGGGATCGGCGGGTTTGGGGTCGGCGGCAAATGCCCAGTCCAGTGCCGCGACATCGAGGCGGGTCATCGAGTACACCACCGGGCAGACGCTGGCATGCTCGGCCTTGGGTTTGCCCTGTTTCTCCAGCATCATCGTGGTGCAGCCGGTCCCGCTCGCCACCAGCAACGAAGCGGCCAGGGCGGCGAGCCGGCGGTTCATGCGGCCTCCGTGGCGGGAGAATGGCACAGCGCCAGGAAGCCGGCTTCGTCCAGGATCGGCACGCCCAGCGCCTGTGCCTTGGTCAGCTTGGCGCCCGGTTCGGCGCCGGCGACCAGATAGTCGGTCCTGGCCGAGACGCTGCCGGTCGCCTTGCCGCCCAGGGACAGCACCAGCGCCTTGGCGTCCTCGCGCGACAGGCCTGCCAGCGTACCGGTGATGACGAAGGTCTTGCCGGCCAGCGGCAGGGCGGTGGGCTCGGGCCGTTCCGGCAGCCTTTCCCACGCGACCCCGGCGGCCCTGAGGTCCTGGATGACGGCCAGATTGTGCGGCTGCCGGAAGAAGGTGTGGAGGTGATGCGCCACCGATGGCCCGACGTCGGGAACCGTCTGAAGCTCGGCCTCGCTGGCGTGCATCAGCGGCTCGAGGTCGCGGAAATGCTCGGCCAGCGTGCGCGCCGTGACCTCGCCGACCTCGCGGATGCCGAGCGCGTAGAGGAAGCGCGGCAGGGTGGTCCGCCGGCTGGCGGCGATGGCGGCGACCAGATTGGCGGCGGATTTCTCGCCCAGGCGTTCGAGCCGGGCCAGCGGTTCGGTTTCCAGCCGGTAAAGATCCGCCACCGTCGCGATCAGGCCCTTCTCCAGCAATTGGTCGACCAGCCTGTCGCCGAGGCCGTCGATGTTCATGGCCTTGCGGGAGGCGAAATGCTTGACGGCCTCCTTGTGCTGGGCAGGGCAGTAGAGGCCGCCGCTGCAGCGGGCAATGGCCTCGTCCTCCAGTTGCTCGAGTTCCGAGCCGCAGACCGGGCAGCGGTCCGGCATCCCGAATGGCGTGGCATCCGCCGGTCGCAGTTCCGCCAGGCTCCTGACGACTTCCGGGATCACGTCGCCGGCCCGCCGGACGACGACGGTATCGCCGACGCGGATGTCCTTGCGGTGCACCTCGTCGGCGTTGTGCAGGGTGGCGTTGGTGACGGTGACGCCGCCGACGAAGACCGGTTCCAGCCGGGCCACCGGGGTCAGGGCGCCGGTACGGCCGACCTGGACGTCGATGGCCGTCACGCGGGTGGTGGCCTCCTCGGCCGGGAACTTGTGGGCGATGGCCCAGCGGGGCGCGCGGGCCACATGGCCCAGCGTCGCGCGATCGGCCAGCGCATCGACCTTGTAGACCACGCCATCGATGTCGTACGGCAGGGCGGCGCGGCGTGTCAGCAGATCCTGGTAATAGGCCAGGCAGGCCTCGATCCCCTCGACCACCCGCATTGCCGGATTGACGGGGATGCCCCAGTCCCGGAACCGGTCCAGCAGCGCGCTGTGGGTTTCGGGCAGCTGCTCCTCGGGGTAAAGGCCGTATCCATAGCAATAGAAGCTCAGCGGCCGGCTGGCGGTTATCCTGGGGTCCAGCTGGCGCAGGCTGCCGGCGGCGGCGTTGCGGGGGTTGGCGAAGGTCTTTTCACCCTGCTCCAGCGCCCGCAGGTTGAGGGCCCGGAAACCGTCGCGGGGCATGAAGGCTTCCCCGCGTGCCTCGAAGCGTTCCGGCCAGCCCGAGCCCATGAGCTTGAGCGGGATGCTGCGGATGGTGCGGACATTGGCGGTGATGTCCTCGCCGGTCTGGCCGTCTCCGCGGGTGGCGGCCCGGATCAGCACGCCGTGCTCGTAGACCAGGTTGACCGCCAGCCCGTCCAGCTTGGGTTCGACCACGTAGGCCTGGACCTCGCGTCCCAGCCGCTGCGCGATGCGGCGGCCGAAGTCGGCCAGATCCTCCGCGCTGAAGGCGTTTTCCAGCGACAGCATCGGCACGGCATGGCGCACCGCGGCGAATGCCTCGACGGGCGGGGCGCCGACCCGCTGGGTCGGGGAGTCGGCGGTCCGGAGTTCCGGGTAGGCCTGCTCCAGCCGCAGCAGCTCTTGCAGCAGCCGGTCGTACTCGGCGTCGGCGATCAGCGGGTCGTCGAGCTGGTGGTAGCGGCGGTTGTGGAAATCGATGGTCTCGCGCAGTTCGGCGACCTGCCGGCGGACGGGTTCGGGAACGTTCACGCGGTCGGTGACGGGGCGATGGGTTGCTTGAGCAGGTTGCGCATGTGGGCGACCTTGCTGGCGCTCAGCGGCTGGCGGGCCTCGTCCCACTGGATGCCATGCAGGCGCTGGGCCAGCTCGCGGCTGGTGTTGACCAGATCGTCGTAGATGCCGAGCGGATCGGACACCCGCGCGGTCTGGAAGAACAGCACGATGCCGGGGCAGTCGAAATGCTCCATGGCGTCGATGGGGAAGGTGCCGGGCTCGACCAGGCTGGCGACGCTGAACTGGGTCTGGGCCAGGTCGCGGTCGTAGCGATGGAAGATGCCCATCTCGCCGTACAGCAGGTCGGCGTCCAGCAGCGCCTGCCTGAGCTCGGCGCCGTGGAAGAAACGCCCGGGGCCGGCCACCACGCTGACCTGGATCAGGAACGGGGCGCCACCCTCGCCCGCCTGGGCCGCTGCCGGCGCGCCGCTGTCGGCGCGCGTCTCCTCCCCGACGATCGACTCCAGCTCGTATTCCTCCATGTCGGCGAAGTCGAGCCCGTCGAGCTGGGGTTCCTTGCGGGTACCGGCGCCGGGCGTAATGATGCGGACGGTCTCCTCGAAATCGTCGTCCGGGGCTTCGGCCTCGTCCCCCGCGCCATGGTCTGGCTGGTCCGCTCCGGATCCGCGCGACAGCCGGCTCAGCAAGGGCTGCCGGAAGCGGTGCCAGAGATAGATGCCCGCCAGCACGACCAGGCCAGTGGCGATCAATAACAGGCGAACGGTATCTCTATCCATCGCTGATTCTCGGTGTTCAAACAGCCGCCAGTTCGACCGCCGCGTCGATGTCGACGGCGACGATGCGGGACACGCCGGGCTCTTTCATGGTGACCCCGGCCAGATGCTGGGCGATTTCCATGGTGGCCTTGTTATGGGAAATGAACAAAAATTGTACCCTTTCGGACATTTCCTTGACCAACTCGCCGAAGCGGCCGACGTTGGCGTCGTCCAGAGGCGCGTCCACCTCGTCCAGCAGACAGAACGGCGCCGGATTCAGTTCGAAGATCGCGAACACCAGGGCCGCCGCCGTCAGCGCCTTTTCCCCGCCCGACAGCAGGTGGATGGAGCTGTTGCGCTTGCCCGGCGGGCGGGCGATGACGGTGACGCCGGTTTCCAGCAGATCGCGGTCGGTGAGTTCCAGGCTGGCCTGGCCGCCGCCGAACAGCTTCGGGAACATACGCTGCAGGCCGGCATTGATGCGCTCGAAGGTGTCCTTGAAGCGCGTGCGGCATTCCCGGTCGATTTTTTCGATGGCCTCCCGCAGGGTGGCGAGCGAGTCGCCCAGATCCCGGTGCTGCTGGTCGAGAAAGGCCAGCCGCTCCTCCTGGGCGAGGTACTCCTCCCGCGCCGTCAGGTTGACGGCGCCGAGGCGGGCGATTTCCTCGCCCAGTTCGGCGACGCGCTGCTGCCAGCGTTTCTCGTCGGCCTCTTCGGGCAGGCCGGCCATGACGGCGGCCGGTTCGGCGCCGAGTTCCTCGAACTGTTCCTGGACCGTCTGCCGGCGGACCTCGTTGGCGGACAGTTCCCGCCGGATTGTCTCCAGTCGCTCCTTGGTCTCGGCGCGCGCGCGCTCGTTGCGGAGCCGGGCCTCGCTGCTGGCGCGCAGCGCCTTCTCCAGTTCATCCGCCCGTTGCCGGAGGCCCGCCAGCGCCTGTTCCGAGCGGGATTTTTCCTGCTGCAGGGCGGCCAGCTCGGTTTCGCTGTCCTCGCTCGGCGAGCCGGTTTCCTGCAGACGGGCGCGCAGGGCATCCAGCCGCTGCGAGGCCTGGTCGTAGAGCTGCTGCGCACGCTGCAGGTGGCGACCGGTGAGCGCCTCGCTGGCGCGCAGGCCTTCGGCGCGGCTTGCGAGTCCCGCGACCCGGTCCCGCGCCAGCCGCAGGGCGGCGTCGGCCTCGCCAAGGCGGTCTTCGAGGCGATGGCGGCCGTCGGCGTATTCGGCGGCGTCCAGCTCCAGCCCGGCCAGCCGTTCCTCGGCTTCGAGGCGCTGCAGGCGGCTCTCCTCCAGCGTCTCGGTGTGTTCGGCGAGCTGCTCGGCCAGGTCGGCAAGCTCGGCCTGAACCTGCCGCAGCCGCTTCGAGGCCTGCTCGCAGCGTGCCCGCGCCGCGCTCAGCTCGGCTTTGGCGCGGCCATGTTCGGCACCCAGACGGCGCTCTTCGGCCTGCCGCTGCTCGCGCTCGTGTTCGGCTGCCTGCGTGGCCGCCTCGGTGGCGTGCAGCGCCTCTTCGAGCCGGGCCACGGTCTCGCACAGCCGCGCGTGATCGGCCTTGAGGGCCTTGAGTTCGCGCTCGCGCTTGATGACGCCGGCCTGGCTGGCCGCGGGGCGCTGCAGCGACAGCCAGCCGGTGCCGAGGCGTGTGCCGTCGGGGGTAACCACCGATTCGTGCGGCGCCAGGTCACCGCTCAGGGCGAGGGCACCGGGCAGATCGTCGGCGCAGTGGATCGCGCCGAGCAGGGGTTCGAGATTCCAGGGGCAGCCGACGCGCGCCAGCAGGCGTTGCGGCGCGCCATCCGGGCGAGCGGCCGGCACGCGGGTCTCGAGCAGTGTCAGCGATTCGCCGGACAGCGTCGACAGGCGCGGCGCCAGGACCTCGGCGCGCTCCGCGATGCAGAGTGCCTGGAGATGGCCGCCCAGGACCGTTTCCACCGCCGTTTCCCAGCCCGGCTGGACCTCCAGATGTTCGGCCAGGCGGGGCGTCTCGGCCAACCCCTGCTCGGCGAGCCAGCGTTGCAGCGGCGCCCGGTCCTTGCCCATGGCGTGTTCCTGCAGGGTTTCCAGCGAGCTGATCTTGCCGGCCACGGCGTGCTGTTCCGCCCGCTGGCCATTCAGGTCCTGCTGGAGCTGCTTCAGCCGCTCGCGCCCGTCCTGGATACGCTCGTGCAGTCCGGCCAGCGTCGCCTGAAGTTCACCGCGCTCGGCTTCCAGTTCGGCCACGGCCTGCTCCAGTTCGTCCAGCGCTTCGGCGTTCACGGCGGCTTCCACCTCCTGGCGCTCCCGGTCCAGCCGCTCGCGGCGGCTTTCCAGCTGCCGCGCGTGCTGTTCCAGCTGGGCGATGCGGGCCTGCTGGATGTCGCGCTGGCTGCGCCAGTGGCCGATGGCGGCGTTCAGCTGCTCGAATGACTGGCGCGCCGACCGGAGCTCGCCATCGGCCGCCTCGCGCCGGTCGCTGGCCTCGATCTCCGCCATGCGGGCTTCCTCCAGCCCGCTTTCGACATCGGCCAGGCTCTCGCGCAGGGTGTCGAGCTGCAAGCGGTCCTGCTCCAGATCCTGCGCGGCCTGGTGCTGTTCCTGGCACAGCCGCGTTTCCTCCTGTACCAGGTTTTCGTGCGTCTCGCGGGCATGGCGCAGGGATTGCGCCAGCCGGCTGATGTCCGCGCCCAGTTCGTAGAACCGCGCCTGTTCCTGGTTCAGCGTCTTCTGCAGGGCGTCCTGCAAGGCCTGCTGTGTCGCCTGGGTGGCCGTCAGGCCGTGATCCTCCTCCGCGAGGACGCGGAAGCGCGACTCGCACTCGGCCAGCCGTACCTGCTGGGCCTGGAATTCGGCCTCGTACTTGCGCCAGCGCAGGCCCAGCAACTGCTCGCGGTAGCGGCGCTCCTCGTCCTTCAGCGCGGTGTATTTCTCCGCCTTGCGGGCCTGGCGCTTGAGGCTTTCCAGCTGCTTCTCGACCTCCTCGCGCAGGTCCAGCAGCCGGTCCAGGTTTTCCTGGGTGTGGCCCATGCGCAGCTCGGTCTCGTGGCGGCGCTCCTTGTACCTGGAGATGCCGGCGGCTTCCTCGATGAGTTCGCGCAGCTCGGCTGGCCTGGCCTCGATCAGCCGGGAAATCGTGCCCTGTTCGATG
The DNA here is from genome assembly GCF_054657115.1 of Methyloparacoccus murrellii. Lineage (NCBI taxonomy): Bacteria > Pseudomonadati > Pseudomonadota > Gammaproteobacteria > Methylococcales > Methylococcaceae > Methyloparacoccus > Methyloparacoccus murrellii. The sequence goes on from NZ_BAAHXD010000013.1 coordinate 43,570, forward strand.
ATGGCGTAGCTGCGCGAGCCCAGGCCGGTGCCGAGGAACAGGTCGGTGATGTCCTTGCGCCGGCAGCGCGTGCCATTGAGCAGGTAGGTCGAGGTGCCGTCGCGCGTCACCTGGCGCTTGATGGAAATCTCGGGGTAGCGGGCGAATTCGCCAGGTGCCTTGCCCTCACCGTTGTCGAACACCAGCTCGACCGAGGCCATGCCGACCGGCTTGCGACTGCTGGAGCCGTTGAAGATGACGTCCGCCATGCTCTCGCCGCGCAGGTGCTTGGCGGAGCTTTCGCCCATCACCCAACGTACGGCATCGATGATGTTGGACTTGCCGCAGCCATTCGGCCCGACGATGCCGATCAGGTTGCCGGGCGTCGGGATCGTCGTCGGATCGACGAAGGACTTGAACCCCGCAAGTTTGATTCGGTCGAGGCGCACGGTGGTGGCGGGAACGTCGGCAGGCGGGTGCTGGTTGGGCGGCAGGGAGACCGGCTATTATAGCCGACTCGACTTTTCGCCCGGGCCGCTTCTCCCGAAGCGCTGTCCCGGCCGCCTGCCGGGCCTTTGCCCCGGCTCTTCCCCAACCCGGAGCGCCACGTCCGCCATGACCACCCAGCCCAGCAAGCAACTGGAAACCTTCGACAATCCGCAGCCCGAGCGGGATTTCACCATCCGCATCGACATGCCGGAGTTCACCTGCCTGTGTCCCAAGACCGGCCAGCCGGATTTCGCCACCCTGCACCTGGAATACGTTCCCGACCGGCATTGCGTGGAGCTGAAATCGCTCAAGCTCTACATCTGGTCGTACCGCGACGAGGGCGCCTTCCACGAGGCGGTGACCAACCGCATCCTCGACGATCTGGTCGCCGCCACCCAGCCGCGCTTCATGCGCCTGACCGCCCGTTTCAATGTGCGTGGCGGCGTCTATACCCATGTGGTCGCCGAACACCGCAAGCCCGGCTGGCAGGCGCCCGCCGTTGTCCAGTTGCCCTGAATACCGGTGGGAGGACCCATGACATCACCCGTTTGTCCGGCCTGCAAGGGCGAGCATGTCTACAGCGACGGCGAGAACCACGTCTGCCCCGACTGTTTCCACGAGTGGCCGCTGTCGGCTACAGGCGATGAGGTTGGCGCCACCGATGCCGTGGTGCGCGATGCCAACGGCACGCCGCTGGCCGATGGCGATTCGGTGCTGCTGATCAAGGATCTCAAGGTCAAGGGCAGCTCGACCACCCTCAAGAAGGGCGCCAAGGCCAAGAATATCCGCCTTCGCGACGGCGACCACGAGGTCGATTGCAAGATCGACGGCATCAGCTACATGCTGAAGGCGTGTTTCCTGAAGAAAGCCTGATCCCGGCGGCTGCCCGCGACCGGGGAGATGGCCCGTGACGGCCGCGGGAAACGACGGGTCGCCGGCCGCGCTGCCACCCGGCGCGGCCATCTACAGCCGGGCCCTGCTGGCGGTCTATGACGCCTATGTGCTGGGGTTTTCCAATCGCTGCGCCTGGCGCTGCGCCTCGCGGCACATCCTGGCGCTTTACGACCGCCGGGTGTCCGCGTGTCACCTGGAGGTGGGGGCCGGCACGGGGTACTTTCCCGATCATTGCCGTTTTCCCGTCGCCGATCCCCGGATCGACCTGCTCGATATTCACCCTGAGACGCTGGCGAAGGCCGCACGGCGGCTGGCACGCTATCGACCCCGCAGCTATCGGGCCAATGTGCTGGAGCCGCTGGGTCTGCCCAGGCCGGGTTCGGGTTACGGCTCCATTGCCGCGAACTATTTGCTGCACTGCCTCCCCGGGCCGATCCGGGACAAGGGCCGCGTGCTGTTCGACCATCTGCTTCCGTTGCTGGACCCCGCCGGCGGATGCCTGTTCGGGAGCACGATTCTCGGCTTGGGCGTGGCGCACAACGCGCTGGGCCGACGCTTGATGGCGCTCTACAACCACAAGGGCATCTTCGGCAATTCAGCCGACGACGAGGTGGATCTCCGCCGCCTGCTCGAAGGCTATTTTCCGTATTCCCACGTCACGGTTCGGGGATGCGTGGCGCTTTTCTCGGGATCGACGCGGCCGATGGTGGAACCGTAGGCCGGGGCAGGGGGTGGCGGAGCAACCCCGCGACGGTGTGAGGGACTTTGTCGCCTCAGGTGGTTTGGGGCTGTGCCGACATCGCTCGCCGGTCAATCCGGTTATGGTGGGCGGCTAGCCACTCGAGGTGCTGTAGCTGTCAGATCGGCATTCGGCGAATCCCGCATTGATTATGCGGCGTAAGCCCTGGGCCGGTTACCCCGTGGGCGGGTTAAGCGAGGGCGCGTTGACAGAGGTCAGTTTGGCCGAGTTGGACTGACGGATGGTGGGCGAGGTCGATTCAGCCTGATTCGCTGGTCTCGCGCCCGGCTGCGCGGTCTCGCCATCGGTCGCCGTCCGCACCAGGTCCCGTATCCAACGGCGCATAGCCGCCCCCTAAAGTATTTCTGAGGGTCGTTGACGAAATGCCCGGTGTCCGTTCGATGTAGACAACGTCACACCATGGCGTCAGGAACTCGTATTCTCCCTCCCAATCCTGCCCCATTGCTACGAGGGTGATCTGGTGTCTGCGCACCATGTCGATCTTTTGGCGAATGATCTTCACCCGCCCTGTACCGTCGATTGGGCCATCGAGCGTAAGCACTGCATCGACATGGCGCGTGTGGAGCAACATCTCGCGGCGGATGGCATGCGAGTAGTAGGGCTTCGGTTTTCCCCCGGCCATGATGATGTCGTCCGTCGCCAGCCCAACAATCAGGTGTTCCCCCATGGCTCTGACGCGAGCGAGCAGCCGCAGGTGGCCATAGTGCAGGAGATCGAATGCACCGAACGTCAGGATTCTAGTCATGCGGATGTTGTACCCGGCGCGCTTCCCCGAAGTGTGTCCAGCGCCGCGCCGGTTCCAGGGGCTTCATGTAATCGGCACCGTAGCGGAGCGTGAGGAATCGATTCAGGTCATTCGGCACCAACACCTCCACGCCGGCTAGCCGATCTCGCTGCAGTGGATATACGGTACTCCACGGATATTTGCCGACCCATGGCCGCCCGATGGCTCCGGATATGATGCCAATCCTGCCGAGCCGGCAGCGGAGGTCCATCCGCTCGAACATGGCCTGAAGACCCATACGATAAACCCACGGCACTAGCCGATGCAGTGCGGTCGCGTTGACCGCGCGCTTCACCAGTTGTTTCCACCAATCCGCCGAGTACGGATGCTCCTTGAAAGCCGTGATGCGCGCGAGCAGATTATCCAGGTGTTTCCAGCCGAGAGACTGCCAGTGCATCATCGGAATGACATCGATGAAAATGCCGCAAGGGTCGTCGAAGCCGGTTTGTCCGTCGACCTGGGTGCGAGTATCCGACACCTTGTAGGCCGGGTACTGGGGTCGCTGCTCCGGGAGCAGTCTGAATCTCGCTGGCAAGTGCCGCATGGCGGCGAGGAAGTTGGGCATGTCTCCAGCCCATACGGCGATATCGAGGTCGTCATCCCAAGGAATCAGCGCGCGGTTATGCCGGGCGATGCCGAGACATCCACCCCCAATCAGAACGTATTCGACACCGTGCCGGTCACACAGGGTCGTTACGACATGCAGGATCTCACACAGTGAGACCTGTACCTCCCCCGCAGTCATGATGTCAGGCGCAACCATGCGATGGATCGATAATTAACAAGCTTGCACCCCCTTCGGCGACAAGGACCGGGGTGACCACGCACATGTGATATCGGCCGATGCTATCGTGGCGACCCTGCCACCCCAGCGTTGCAGGAACTGGGTAGGATGGCGATTTGCGTGTCGAAGTTGTAGCCGCAGCGGTAAATCTTGACCGTACTTGGCGACGCAGGTAACTACCCGTCAGCCAGGGTCAGCGACTCGGCCGACGGGGCGTGGGGATGGGCAGTGCGCTACATGGCTTCCAGAATCGCGCCCTTGACGGCCTCCAGTGTGGCGGGAACCTTGCTGGGCTGGATGTCGCACTGGCCGATGGCGGTGTCGGGGTCCTTGAGGCCGCTGCCGGTGAGGGTGCAGACGATGGTTCTGCCCTCGGGAATCCTGCCGGATTTGAGGTCGCGCAGGACGCCGGCCACGGATGTGGCGGAGGCGGGTTCGCAGAAGATGCCTTCCTTTTCCGACAGCAGCTTCTGTGTGGCGAGGATTTCGGCATCGGTCAGTTCGTCGAACCAGCCGCCGGATTCGCGGCTGGCGGTCCAGGCCTGCTCCCAGGATTGCGGGTGGCCGATGCGGATGGCGGTGGCGACGGTTTCCGGTTCGTCGACCATGTGGCCGCGCAGGAAGGGCGCGGCGCCGGCGGCCTGGTAGCCGACCATGACCGGGCGGTTCTCGCAGAGCTTGCCGATGCCGGTATACCGGCAATCGCCGTGGCAGAAGGCGCAGGCATCGGTGGGCTTGTGGCCCGGCGCACAGGTCGCCTCGGTGTAGCCGATCCAGTGCGCGGTGATGTTGCCGGCGTTGCCGACCGGCAGGCAATGGTAGTCCGGCGCGCGGCCCAGCGCCTCGATGATCTCGAAGGTGGCGGTTTTCTGCCCCTGTAGCCGGAATGGGTTGATCGAGTTGACGATGGTGACCGGCGCGTGATCGGCGATTTCCTTCACCAGTCGCATGCCGTCGTCGAAGTTGCCCTGGATTTGCAGCACCCTGGCGCCGTGGATCATGGCCTGGGCCAGCTTGCCGAGGGCGATCTTGCCGTCGGGAATCAGCACGAAACAGGTGATGCCGGCACGGGCCGCGTAGGCCGCCGCCGCCGCCGAGGTATTGCCGGTGGAGGCGCAGACGATGGCGCGGCTGCCGGCCTCGACCGCCTTGGTCACGGCCATGGTCATGCCGCGATCCTTGAATGAGCCGGTCGGGTTCAGGCCCTCGAACTTCACGAACAGGTCGACATGCTTGCCGATCAGCCGGGGGATGTTGACCAGCTGGATCAGCGGCGTGTTGCCTTCGTTGAGGCTGACGGCCCTGGTTTCCGGCGCAACCGGCAGGCGGTTGCGGTATTTGTCGATCAGGCCGGTATAGCGGGTGGGAGAGGTCATGGAAGGTGCTTGCTTTCTGATGGCGAGGTTCGTAGGCGGGTGGGGCGGCTAACCCAGCGTCTCCACCCGGATGCGCTTGACCGGCCCGCCGATCGTGGGCAGCGCCTCGATCTGGGCCAGGGCGTCGTTCAGTTTCCGTTCGCGAACCCGGTGGGTGAGCATGATGACCGGCAGCTGGCTCTCGCCCTCCGGCGGCTCCTTCTGCAGGATGGCCTCGATGCTGATGCCATGGTTGGCCAGGATGCGGGTGACATCGGCGAGCACACCGGGCTGGTCGCTGGCGCTGAGGCGCAGGTAGTAGGCCGTTTCCACCTCGCCGATGGCCAGGATCGGCAGATCGGCGATGGCGCCGGGCTGGAAGGCCAGGTGCGGCACCCGGTTGTGCGGATCGGCGGTCAGGGTGCGCACCACGTCGACGAGGTCGGCCACTACCGAGGAAGCCGTCGGTTCGGCGCCGGCGCCGGCGCCGTAGTAAAGTGTCGGGCCGACCGCGTCGCCCTTGACCAGCACCGCGTTCATGACGCCGTTGACGTTGGCGATCAGCCGCCGTTCGGGAATCAGCGTCGGATGCACGCGCAGCTCGATGCCCGCCGGCGCGCGGCGGGCGATGCCGAGCAGCTTGATGCGGTAGCCCAGCGCCTCGGCATAGGCGACATCCAGCGCGGTGATGCCGCTGATGCCCTCGACATGGACCTTGTCGAACTGCAGCGGGATGCCGAAGGCGATGGAGGCGAGGATGGTCAGCTTGTGCGCGGCGTCGATGCCCTCGACGTCGAAGGTCGGGTCGGCCTCGGCATAGCCCAGCGCCTGGGCCTCGGCCAGCACGTCGGCGAAGTCCCGGCCCTTGTCGCGCATCTCGGTCAGGATGAAGTTGCAGGTGCCGTTGATGATGCCGGCCAGCCACTCCACGGTGTTGCCGGCCAGGCCTTCGCGGATGGCCTTGATGATGGGGATGCCTCCGGCGACCGCGGCCTCGAAGGCGACCATCAGCCCCTTCTCGCGGGCCTTGGCGAAGATTTCGTTGCCGTGCAGGGCGATCAGCGCCTTGTTGGCGGTGACGACGTGCTTGCCGTTTTCCAGCGCCGCCAGCACCAGTTCGCGCGCGGGACTGATGCCGCCGATCAGCTCGACGACGATGTCGATGGCGGGATCGTTGACGATGGCGAAGGCGTCGGTGGTCAGCTGGATGCCGGCGGTGTCGCAGATGCGGGCGCGGCCGAGATCGCGGGCCGAGGCGGCGCGGATCTGGATCTCGCGGCCGGCGCGGCGGGTGATTTCCGTGGCGTTGCGCCGGAGAACGCTGACCGTGCCGCCGCCGACGGTGCCGAGTCCGAGTATGCCGATAGTGACGGGTTTCAAAGCAGGATCCTCCTGGTAGGCGACAGGCGCGATGGGGGCGGGCTCAGGCGGCGCTGTCCTTGCGCATCATGGCCTTGATGCCGCGCACGGCCTGGCGCGTGCGATGCTCGTTTTCGATCAGACTGAAGCGGACGTGGTCGTCGCCGTATTCGCCGAAGCCGATGCCGGGCGAGACGGCGACCTGGGCTTCCAGCAGCATCTTCTTGGCGAACTCCAGCGATCCCAGGTGGCGGTAGGGTTCGGGAATCGGCGCCCACATGAACATGGTCGCCCTGGGCTTCTCGATCTCCCAGCCGATGCTGCTCAGGCTGGACCAGAGCACGTCGCGGCGGCTGCGGTAGGTGTCGCAGATTTCCTGCACGCAGTCCTGCGGACCTTCCAGCGCGGTGATGGCGGCCACCTGGATGGGCGCGAAGGTGCCGTAGTCGAGATAGGACTTGATGCGTCCCAGCGCGGCGACCAGTTCCCGGTTGCCGCACATGAAGCCGACCCGCCAGCCGGGCATGTTGTAGCTCTTGGAGAGGGTGAAGAACTCCACCGCGACATCGGTTGCCCCGGGGACCTGCAGGATCGAGGGGGCGACATAGCCGTCGAAGACGATATCGGCATAGGCGATGTCATGCACGACCCAGATCTTGTACTCGCGGGCCAGGGCCACGACCTTCTCGAAGAACTCCAGTTCCACGCACTGGGTGGTCGGGTTGCCGGGGAAGTTGAGCACCAGCATCTTCGGCTTCGGCCAGGAGGTCTTGATGGCCTTTTCCAGCTCCTCGAAGAAGTCCATGCCCGGCACCAGCGGCACATGACGCACGTCGGCGCCGGCCAGCACGAAACCGTAGGGATGGATCGGATAGGCGGGATTGGGCACCAGGGCGGCATCGCCGGGGCCCATGGTGGCCATGGCCAGATGCGCCAGGCCTTCCTTGGAGCCGATGGTGACGATGGCCTGGGAATCCGGGTCCAGTTCCACGCCGAAGCGGCGTTCGTACCAGCCGCAGATGGCCTTGCGCAGGCGGATGATGCCCTTGGAGACGGAATAGCGGTGGGCGGCGCCCTTCTGCGAGACCTCGATCAGCTTGTCGACGATGTGCCGGGGCGTGGCGCGATCCGGGTTGCCCATGCCGAAATCGATGATGTCGACTCCCGCCGCGCGCTGCTTTGCCTTGAGTTCGTTGACGATGTTGAAGACATAGGGGGGCAATCGTTTGATGCGTTGGAATTCTTCCATCGAGGCTGCTGCAGGGCTGGAGGGCTGAGGCGCGGGAACCGCGGGCAAGCGTGTAAAAGTACCGAGGCCCCCGGAGACTGTCAACGGTAGGGGATGGCGGGCGGTCAGGCGGTTTGTCCGCGCCTTGGGGAACGGCCCCGGATTGTGGGAAACTGCCGCCATGACACCCCCTGTAACCGCCAGCGCTCCGGAACTGCCGCCAGTGGTGCTCTGCCTGTCCGGGCACGATCCGACCGGTGGTGCCGGTATCCAGGCCGACATCGAAATCCTGCGCCGGCTGGGTTGCCATCCCTGTACGGTGGTAACGGCCCTGACCGCCCAGGATACGGTGGATGTCGCCGAGGTGTACCCGCAGGATCCCGAGCACTTCCTGACGCAGGCGCGGCGGTTGCTCGCCGATATCGGGATTCGTGCCATCAAGATCGGTCTTTTGGGCAGTGCCGCGATGGCCGCCGCCACGGCGCGGCTGATAGACGAGGCGCCGGCGGTGCCGGTGGTCCTGGACCCTGTTCTGGCGGCGGGCGGCGGCCACCCGCTGGCCGGCGAGGATCTGCGGCACGTCATGCTCCGGGAGCTCATGCCCCGCGCGACGGTGGTCACGCCCAACACGCCGGAGGCCCGGCGGCTGACGGGTGAGGTTGGCGCTGATGCCTGCGCGGCGGCGCTGCTGGCGCTGGGGGCCGCGCATGTATTGCTGACCGGCACCCACGCGGCGGGGCCGACGGTGATCAACCGCTGGTATGGACCCGATGGCGCTGTCGCCAGCCACTGGCCACGCCTGCCCGGCAGTTACCATGGCTCCGGCTGCACACTGGCGTCGGCCCTGGCCGGCGGGCTGGCGCGGGACCTGCCGATGGCGGTCGCGATCGCCGAGGCCCAGCAGGTCACCTGGACCACCCTGAGCGAGGCCCGCCGGATCGGTCGCGGGCAGTGGCTGCCGCGCCGCTGATGGCCGCTCGGGGATGCGCCGGCGTTTTTGCCGGGCAACAGGATCGAGTCTGACCCATTGGCGGCCACATGAGCACGACCCGGGACGAACTGGCCGAGTTTCTGGACAACTTGCTGAATCCCGCCGCGTTCGCCGATTACGGGCCCAACGGCTTGCAGATCGAGGGGGCGGAGGTGATCGAGCGGGTGGCCTTCGCGGTTTCCGCCACGCGGCATTCGGCGACCTTGGCCGCCGAGTGGCAGGCCCAGGCTCTGGTCGTGCATCACGGGCTGTTCTGGTCCTTTCACAGCAGCCGGCCGCTGACCGGTCCCTTCGCCCGGCGGGTCTTCCCCCTGGTGCGGCAGGCCATCAACCTGTTCGCCTACCATCTGCCGCTGGATGCCCATCCCGAGGTGGGCAATGCCGCGACCCTGGCACAGTGGCTCGGCATGCATGACCTCGCGCCCTTCGGCGATCACCAGGGGTGCCCGACCGGCATCAGCGGCCTCCTCGCCGCACCGCTCACCGCCGCGGCCTTGCGGACGCGCCTGGCGGAAGTGCTGGCGCATCCCGTCATGATGGCCTCGCCCGATCCGGAGCGGCGGGTGGGTTCGGTCGGCATCATCACCGGCGGCGCCAACCGGGACTGGGTGCGTGCGGTGCGGGCCGGCCTGGACGCCTATGTCACCGGCGAAATGAGCGAGCACGACTGGCACGAGAGCCAGGAGGCGGGTCTGCACATGTATGCCGGCGGTCATCACGCCACCGAGCAATTCGGTATCCAGGCGCTGATGGCGCGGGTGCAGGACCGGTTCGATGTGGCGTGCTGCTATATCGACAGCCCCAACCCGGCCTGATGTCGCCGTCCGCCGTCGCGGTACAGTTTCAGCCCGCCCTGCCGTCCCAGGCCGAGGCCATCTCGACCCTGTCGCTTGCCATCTGGGAGGCCAGTTACCGGCCGGACCTGCTCAGCGAAGGCGAATTCGCCTGTTTCTGGAACCGTGCCTACACGCCGGAACGCCTCAGTGCGGACATGGCGCGGGGCGCCTGCTACGAATGGATCTGCGTGGCGGGGCGGCGGGCAGGGTTTCTGGCCTACCGGCATGAGCCGGATAGCCGGCGCCTGCTGCTCGGCAAGCTCTATCTGGCCACGGAGTGGTACGGGCAGGGGATCGGCGCCCGGGCATTGGCGCGGGTGCTCGATGCCGGTCGTCGCCTTGACGTGGCGGAGGTCTACCTTTACGTGTTTCGCCGCAACCTGAAGGCGATCCGGGCCTACCGGCGGGCGGGCTTCGTCATCGACCGGCCCGAGGTGACGCCATGCGACGGTGGTTACCGTTACGATGACTATGTGATGGTCCACCGTTTTGCCGGCACGCGGGCTGCGTGACGGTGCCAGGGCGGTCCGGCCGCCCTGGCATGGGGGCGGGTGGGCTCAGTGTGCCGGCGCGGCGGGAGTCGCCGGTGTGGCGCCATGCTGCATGTTGCCCATGCCGCCGCTGGCGCCGCCATGTTGCATGCCCGGCATGCCGCCCTTGTTTTTCATCATTTCCTGCATGTGCTGCTGCATCATCATGTGATGCTGCTTTTCGTGCTCCTTCATCAACTGCAGCTGTTCGGCCTTGAGCTTTTCCTTTTCTGCGGGATCGGTGGTGGCCAGAATCTTGCTGGACAGCTCGTGCATCTTCAGCAGGTGTTCCTGCTTGGCCTTGAGCCGTTCATCGCTCATCATCATGCCGCCCATGTTGCCCATACCACCCATGCCGCCCATCTGGTGACCACCGGGGGCCGGGGCTTGCGGGGCCGCTTCTCCGGCCTGTGCGGCGGGCAGGGTGAACAGGGCGCAGAGGCAGGTCGCGAGGCAAAGAGGTTTCAGTGTCATGTTGTGTCTCCTTAGGCGTGCTGGCGCGGGTTCGCGCTGCCAATCCAGCTTAGCAGAACTGGCCCTGCCGGGGCTCAGGGGCCAGGGTTGCCGATGTTCATGTTGGCGGGGCCCGGATCGTACAGCCCGGTCAGCTTGCGGCGGAATTCGTTGGAGATTTCCCGGCCCTTGACCTGGTTGTCGACGATTCTCGGCGTCAGCAGCACGACCAGCTCGGTCCGTTCCGATTTCATGTCCGTGGCCCCGAACAGGTCGCCGAGAATCGGCAGTTCGTAAAGCAAGGGGATGCCGGAGCGGGTGTTGGATGTGTTCTCGCGGATCAGACCGCCGAGCACCAGCGTTTCGCCATCCTGCACGGCCACCTGGCTCTTGATCTGGCGCTGGGCGATGGTGGGCGACTGGATCTGATCCTTGTCGCCCGAGGCTTTCGGGGCGACGTTGCTGACCGTCTGGATGATGTCCATGTTGACTAGGCCACCCGCATTGACGCGCGGGCGGACATTGAGCAGCACGCCCGTGTCGCGGTACTGGATGGACTGGACCACGTTGTTGGTGTTGATGGTGTTGGACACGGAGCCGGTCAGGATGGGCACCTGGTCGCCCACCCGCATCGAGGCTTCCTGGTTGTTCAGCACCATGACCGAGGGCGAGGACAGCATGTTGATCTTGCCCTTGTCGGCCTGTGCTTGCAGCAACAGGCGGACATCCTTGCCCATGGCCGTCAGGGAGTAGGTGAAGGCATAGGCGGAGGCGGCCTCCAGGACTTCATTGGTGATCAGCGTGTTCGGGTTCAAGCCTGCACGGTTCGAGCCGGACTGGAAATACCACTTGATGCCGTACTTCAGGTTGTCGGAGAGGATGACCTCGGCGATGGTGGCGTCGATCAGTACCTGCAAGGGCAGGACATCCAGCTCCTTGATGACGGCCTCGATTTCCTTGTACTCCTGCTCCCTGGCCGTGATGACCAGGGCGTTGTTGGGCGGATCGGCGACGATGCGGATGTTGCCCAGGTTAACAGCCGTGCTGCCCTGATTGCGGTTGCCGGAAGTGCCGCGGCCGATGCCGCCGCCAAAGCTGCCACCGCTCATGGAACCACCGCCAAAGCCAGACGAGCCGCCGCCGAGACCACCGGAGGCGCCGCCACCCATCCCCCCGGCCGAGCCGCTGCCAAAGCCGCTGGTCGAGACGCCGCTCAGGTCGCCCATCCCGCCCGACGAGCCGCCGCTGTAGTTGGGGCCCATGGTGGAGCCGAGGCTGCCGCCGGAGGAGCCCGCGCCGAGGTCGCCCGAGGTGCTGGAGCCCATATCGCCGCTGGAGCTGCTGAAGCCGCTGCCGCCGCTGCCCGGGGTGCTGCTGCTGCTGGCGCCGATGGAGCTGTCCTGGAAGCCGGGCCGCAGCGAGGCCCGGCTGCCGCTGCCGGACCCGCCGCCGAAGATGTTGCTGAGGGTCTTGGCCAGCTCCACGGCATCGACATTCTGCAGCCGGTAGACATGGATGCCGCCCATGCGCTTGGGGCTGTAGCGGTCCAGCCGGCCGACCCAGCTGGCGATCTCTTCCAGATAGCGCGGCTGCGGCGTGATCGCCATGATGGCGTTGAGGCGGTCGATGGGCATGACCCGCACCAGACCCGCCAGCGGTCCCTTGGCGGTATCGCCGAGGATTTTCTCGATCTCGGTCGCGATCAGCGCCGGCTCCACGTTGGACAGCGGGAAGATGCCGACCGACATGCCGCGCATGAAGTCGACGTCGAACAGCTGGATGGTGTCGAGAACGCTGGCCAGCTCGTCGGAGCTGCCGGCCAGCCAGAGCATGTTGCGCGTGCTGTCCACCCGCACGATCGATTTGGGTGGCATCAGGGGTTCCAGGATCTTCTGCATTTCCTGCACGCCGACATAGCGCAGCGGCACGACCCGCAGCTGGTAACCGGTCGGCAGGCGTTGCCCGGGCAGGCCCAGGCGGGCGCCCGGTGCGCCGACCACGCCCGAGGTGTCGGGCTCGATCTTGTAGATGCCGTTTTCCTTGATCAGCACGGCGCCGTTCAGCCGCAGCAGGGTCTCCAGGGTCGGGATCAGCTCGTCGTCGCTGAGGGCGCGGGTCGTCTGCAGGGTGACGCGGCCCGAGACCTTGGGGCTGATCACGTAGTTCAGCTTGAGCGTCTCGTCGAGGATGGTTTTCGCCACTTCGTTGATGTCGGCATCGTCGAAGTTGAGGGTGTACTTGCCTTCCGTGCGGTTGCGGATGGCCGAAGTCGGCGCGCCGCCGACCGTCGCGCCGCCCTTGCCCAGCAGGTTGCCGCTGGCCGGGTAGTACTCCGGTGGCTGTGCCGGCTTGGCGCCCAGCGGCACGCTCTGGACCGGTCTGGAATCCAGCGGCTTTTGGACGGGCTCCACCCGCAGGTTGGGGGGGATCGGCGTCCGCTTGACGGCCTCGGGCCCCAGCGACTCGCAGCCGTTCAGGGCCAGGCCGATCGACAGCGCCAGCATGGCCTGGCGCCGGGATGGCAGCGAGGAGGAGAGAACTTTCTTAACAAACGACATGTGGCATGACCTGATGGCAGAAATTCGCCGGGGCGAAGGTCGGGTAGAAGGTAGGCATGATTCCGGTTGAATGCTGGCTACAGAGGGCCTGTCCGCTTACTGGTCCGGCTGCTCGGCGTCTTCGTCCTGCTCGCCGCCGGGATCGATGGCCTCGGCGCCGCCCGGCAGCATGCCGCCCATGTTGGGGACCATGGCCTGGCCCTGGGCCGGCAGCGGCAGGGGTTGCGGAGGTTGTCGCATCACGGGCCGGTTGGCCCCCGGCTTGCGCTGGGGGGGCTGCTCGCCGGGCGCGGCGGCCGGTGTCGGCGTGGGCGCGGCGCCCGGCGGACGCTTCTTCAGCAGGGCCAGATCCTCCCGGTTACCGCCATGGTCGAGCAGCACCCGGTCGGGCTTGATGTCCACGATTTGCCAGCCGTCCAGGGCGTCCCTGACCTTCAGGCGCTTGTATTTGCCCTTGGCGTCGGCGACCAGCGCCATCTTGCCTTGCGGTGTGGCGAGGATGCCCATCAGCTTGAAGGATATCGGCGGCGGGGGTTCCAGCTTGGGCGGCGCGGGCGGTTCCGGCGGTGCGGGCTGGCTGGGGCGGCGCGATTCCATGAACAGCGGACGCTCCACCATCTGCTGGTACTGGCTGATGTCGGGCAGGGCGAAATCGTCGGCAGCCAGTTCGGGCTCGGCCGGCGTCGCGGCCGGCGCCGACGGGTTCTGCCCGCCGTGGAGGCGCTGCTGGCGCAGGTGCAGCCATTCCCCGGTCAGCAGCGCGCCGAGAAAGGAGGTGACGATCAGGAGCAGGCCGCTCAGGAAATAGGGGCGCAGGCGTTTGCTCATGATTCAGGGCGCCTGCATGTAGCCGATGACGTCGAAATCGACGCTGAGGCGGTCCTCGATTACCGGATTCTTGTCGCGCGGGTTGCGCGGCATGCGGATCGGCCGGATATTGAGGTTTTCGATGAACAGGGAAGGTTTGCCGGCCTCGAAACGGTGCAGCACCTGCCGCAGCACGGCGGTGCTGCCGGTCATGCGCAGCTTGATGCCGATGCGCACGGCATTTTCCTCGGCCCGTTCGGGGATGACCTGGGTGCTGGACAGCTCGCCGCCCGCCTCGCTGACGATCTGCTTGATGCGGGTTTGCAGGTCTGCCGACGCCAGGGCGGCCGTGTTGGTCGGCAGGAAGGCGTCATTCTTCCGCGCCATAGCCTGGATGCGTTCCAGGCGCTGCGTCAGCGCTTCGCGGGTATCGGCAACCTGTTGCAGGCGGTTGAGGCGGAAGCGCAGATCCTCCGCCTTTTCGCGGTATTCGCGTCCCAGGTTGAGCAGAGGATAGATCGCCCCCAGGAACACCACGGTCAACAGCAGCAGCAACAGGCCGACGGCCGTCAGGCGCGAGTTGTTGAATTCGATCGGCTGGTTGAGCCGTTTAGCGAGATTTTTCAGAGAACCTCCCATTGACCGCGTCACCGGCAATCTGGAAGCGCTCCAGCCCGTTAGAGGTGTCCTTGGTGACGGGGGAGACAAAGCTGACGTTGCGGAAGAAGGCCGATGTCTCGATGCGCTGCAACAGGCTGGACGCCGAGGGCGACTGCCCCTGGACGATGAGCCGGCGATTGGCGTACTGGAGCCCGTTCAGCCAGGTGCCGTCCGGGATGACCCGGGTCAGTTCCTCGAGCATGTCCAGCAGCACGGGCTCGACGTGTTTCCTGTCCTGGAGGAAACGCGCCTGGTGTTGCAGCTTCTCGGCCTGCTCGCGCATGGATTCGACCTCCTGGGCGATGCGGGCGGTTTTCTTGACCTGATCCTGCAGGCGCTTGACCTCGTTGTTGGCGGACCAGAGCGGCACTATCGCCACCAGCGTCAGCAGGGTGATAATCAGGCCGGCCAGGATGCCATTGAGGATGCCCGGGAGCCTGCGGCGGGGTGGCCGGAATTTTTCCGGCAGCAGGTCGTAGCTGCCGATGCGGGTTTCGCCATCCAGGTAAACCCGCTCGGGGCGCCAGCCGGCGGCGGTCAGGTCTTCCAGGATGCTGTCCAGCTTGGTCTTGGGCGTCAGCACCAGGTCGACCACGATCTGGCGGGTGGCCTTGAGTCGACTCGCGACCAGGGCGCTGAAATAGACCTGGTCGCTCTTGAAGGGCGTCATCCGGTCCATCTCGAAGGCGATGACCTGCTGCAGGTTCTCGGCAGCGGCCATGGGCAGCTTGATCTGCTTGCGCAAGCCCTGATGGTTTTCCAGTTTCAGGACGATGGCGAGATCATCCAGTTTCGGATGCTCCTGCAGGAAGCGCAGGCGCGCGGTTTCGCCTGTGTCGTCCAGGGGCAGGCTGGCCAGCCGGGTTTCGCCGTCCGCTCGTCTGTGCCAGAGCGCCACGCCCTGGCCGTCGCGGCTGAGTACCAGGTATTCGCCGCCGCTGCCGAGCAGCTGGCGCAGGCCGGCGGGAACCAGGGCGAGCAGCTCGCCGCTCCACCACTGCCAGAACTCGCGCAGTTGTGTCTCCAGGGGCATGTCGAACTTGAGCATGAGCTACAGCGGTTTCCGCCACCAATGGTGGTTCACTGGGTTGCTTCCTGTTGGGGGGTGCCCGGCTTGCGGGGAATCGCGTAGGGCTTCCAGCGCAGAATGGTAAAGGGCGATCCGTCGGCGGCGGGGCCCCGGCGTATCGTCGCCAGGACGCCGGCGCCTTGCTGATCGTCGATTTCGGCGATGGCCGATACCGTGTAGGCCATGTCGGTACCGCCGCCCGCCGGCAGCCCGGGTATGGGCGGGAGCACCCCGGGCGTACCCTGGCTGCGCTGCTGGATGAAATTGTCGACGGCGCCGGCATCTCCCCCCAGCAGCGCCATCAGTATCTCCCGCGACGCGACGGCGGGATTCAACCCGTCGGTGCCCGTATATAGGGTAAACCAGCTCTCCAGTTTTCGATACAGCTCCGGGGTGATGCCCATGACTCCGCGCAGCTCGTCCAGGATGAGGAAGTTGCGGTTCTGCGGCGGTGCCTGGAGTCGCCGGGCGATGTAGTCCTCGGCTTCCGCACCGTTGTTGCGGCGGATGTCGTCGGGGTCGCGCCAGTCCATGACCGCATCGGCCAGCCGGGTGGCCAGCTCCTCGTTGCGGGCCACGAGCTTGAAGACGGTCTGCAGGGTTTGCTCCTGGGCCGCGTTGAGGTCCACCTTGCCGCCCTCGTCCATGATGCGGATGCGCACGCGAGCGCCATCCACGTTCCAGACATAGGGCGTCCCGTCCGCCCGCCAGCGCAGCTTGGGGTCCGGCAGGGTGAGCATGAGCATGGCGTAGTTGACGCCGCCCTCGGCCAGCGCCAGGGCCTTGGCGCGTTCGTGGGCATGGGCGAGGATGCCGGCCTCGCGCTGGGTCGACAGGGCGAAGCTGCCGGCCATGATGGTCATCAGGCTGATGATCCACAGCACCATGATGAGCGCGACGCCGCCCTGGCGGATGCCGGGGACGCCCGGTGTGGGTATGGTCTTCGCCATCAGCGCAGCATCAGGGTTCTGGGCGCGATCAGCAGGCTGGGCCAGGGATCCTCGCCGGCGCGGGCGATTTCGATCCGGATCAGCGTCGGCAACTGGTATTCCCGCCACTCGTTCACCCATTTGCCGGTCGGTGCGTTCGGCTGGCGCAGGTTGCCGCCCTCGTTCTGCGGGCCGAAGTAGGCGAACCTGAGATTGACCACATCCTCGACGATGGCGATGTCGTCGATGGGCTGGGGCGGGCGTTTGGTCTGATCCGGGGTCGACTGGTACGGTACGATGGCGACGCGCAGTTCCTTGCGATCGTCCTGGCCGGCGAGATACAGCTCGAAGCGGTAGAGGCCGCCGCCCTCCAGCTGGTCGGGCAGCGGCGCCACATAGGTCAGGCTGCTGGCGGTGCCCTTGAAGGAGGGTTCCATCTCGCCGTTGCTGTTGACGCCCGAAACCGGCAGCAGGCTGCCGATGTGCTTGCGCAGGAAGCTCTCGACGATGAACAGCCGGCTGGCCTTGGCCATGCGCTCCTCGCCGGCTTCCCAGCTGCCGGCGCCGATGCGCAGGCTGCCGGTGAGCAGCAGCATCATGATGCCCAGCAGCACCGAGGCGATCAGCACCTCGATGAGGGTAAAGCCGGATTGCCGGCCGCGGCGAAGGGCGGACGTCCTCAATTCAGGCCTCCGCCGGGGTTGTCGGGTATCAGCCGCAGGCTGGTCAGGTTGAAGGCACGCGGGTCGCTTTCATCGCCCCACTCCACCGTCAGTTCCACCCAGTAGGGCTTGAAGCCCAGATTCTGTCCGCCCAGCAGCGCGGGATCGAAGGGATAGGGGGTCACGTTCAGGTCCCAGCGGTAGCCGTCCGCCAGCTCACCCGACTGGACACCCGGTCGCAGCGGCAGGTCGACGCCGACCGAGGCCATCATCGACTCGGCGGTGAGGATGGCCCGCGAGTATTCGTCGGCGGTTGCCGCGATGTGTCCGCCGCCCGCGAAGATGCGCAGCAGGACCCCGAGCGACAGCGCCATGATCGCGAAGGCGACCAGGATCTCGATCAGCGAGAAGCCGCCTTGCCGAGGCACGCCGCTAGTTCTCACTTTCCTGCTCGCCGATGCGGACCTCGCCGGTCAGCCAGTTGATGTCCACCACGCGCGTCTGTCCCTGGCCGATCAGGGTGACCCGGCCGCCGGTCGAGGAGCCGTCCGGGAAGAAGCGGATGCGGCCGGTGCCCTCGTCCAGGGTCTCGGTCGACGTGGTGTACAGCCCCAGCGCGACGTCGGCCGGCAGCCGGAACAGCTTGCTGCGTCCGCTCACGCGGTAGCGATGGCGTTCGACATCCAGTTCGAAAAGGGCATCCTGGCCCTGTATCAGCGCCTGGCCACGGGCATGCCGGAGGGCCGAGGCGACATCCCGCGTGGCCGAATACAGCTGGGCGCGGGCGATGGCGGGGCCGAAACTGGGCACCACCGTGCCGATCAGGATGCCGGCAATCACCAGCACGACCATGATTTCCAGCAGGGTGAAGCCACCCTGCCGCCGATGGCGCGAGGGACTCGCCGGCAGCCGGCCGCAGCCGGCCCGGGGCATGGGCATCACGACGCCGCCCCGCGCATGGCGATCTGCCGCAGCGGCCGGGGCACGTTGCCGGGCGGGAGCTCCCCCCCCGGCGTGATGGTTCGCGCTGGTCAGGGGGGCTTGCCGGTTCAGTCCCAGCTCTTCACGTCCTGGTCCTCGCCCTCGCCGCCCTCGGCGTTGTCGGCGCCCAGGCTGAAGATGTCGAACTTGCCGTGCTGGCCGGGCATGGCGTAGTGATAGGGATTGTTCCAGGGGTCGGCCGGCATCTTGCGCTTGCGCAGGTAGGGGCCGTTCCAGAATTTCGCGCTGGCCGGTTGCTCGATCAGGGCCGCGAGGCCCTCTTCGGTGCCCGGATAGCGGCCGACATCGAGGCGGTACATGTCCAGGGCCGAGGAGAGCTCCTCGATCTGGAGTTTCGCGGTCTTGGTCTTGGATTCGCCCAGGTGCTTGATGACCTGCGGGCCGACCAGGCCGGCGAGCAGGCCGATGATGGCGAGCACGACCAACAGCTCGATCAGGGTGAAACCGGTCTGGCGGCGCAGCGGCGTGCGTCGGGATAGCAGGGCGATGTTTTTCATATCAGGCTCTTGCGGTTGGTAAAACGACAGGCGGGGACCGCGCGGGTCGGCCGCGCGATCCGTTGGCCAGCGCGGCGATTTTCGCATTATCCGGCTGGCTCCGGGGAGACGCGGTGGGTTGCGGGCATGGCGTCGGCGCGCTGCGGCCCGGGCTCAGAAGGCAAGATCGTTGACGCTGAGGATGGCCATCAGGATCGAGATGATGATGCCGCCGATCATGATGCCCAGGCCGACGATCAGCACCGGCTCCAGCAACGCCAGCAGGCGCTGGATGGAAATCTTGATTTCCTTGTCGTAGGTAGTCGCCACCCGGTCCAGCATCTCCGGCAGCTGGGCCGATTCCTCGCCGAGCTTGATCATCTGCATGGCCAGCGAGGGGAAGATGTCCGCCTCCATCAGCGGCGCTGTCAGCCCGCCGCCCTCCTTGAGGCTGTTCACGGCCAGGTCGAGCTTCTGCGCCACCAGGCGGTTGTCCAGGGTGTCCTTGACGATGGACAGGCCGGCCAGCAAGGGCACGCCGTTCGTCAGCAGGGTGGCCAGGGTGCGGCTGAAACTGGCCACCTGGAACTTGAGGATCAGGTCGCCGAACAGCGGCAGCCTGAGCATCCAGCCATCCCAGCTCAGCCGTCGCACCGGGTCCGAGCGCTGATAGCGAATCCAGGCGGAACCCAGGGCGATCAGCAGGAAGGCGACCCACCAGTAGTCGCGGATGGCATCGGCCGCGCCCACCACGATCTGGGTCGGTACCGGCAGTTCCTTGCCCGCGCTCTCGAACATCTCGGTGAATTGCGGCACCACGAAGGTCAGCAGCAACAGCAGCGAGCCGATGGCCATGACGACCAGGATGATCGGATAGATCATCGCCGTGGTCACCGTGTCCTTTAGTTCCTTGGAGCTGTCGAGATACTGGGTCAGGCGTTCCAGCACCACTTCCAGGGCACCGCCTGCCTCGCCGGCACGGATCAGGTTCAGGTAGAAACGCGAGAACACCGGGCCCTGCGCCTCCAGTGCGTCGGAGAGCTGGGCGCCCCCCTTGATCCGCTCCAGGATCTTGCCGACCATGGCGTTGAACGCCGGCTCCTGGGTCGTGAGTTCGAGCAGCACCGTCAGGGCGCGATCCAGCGGCAGGCCGGCTTCCAGCAGGGTCATCAGCTCGCGGGTGAAGAGGGTCAGCTGCTTGTGGGTGATTTTCGCGCCGCGCCGGCCGAAGCGCAGGAAGCCGAACGGCGTGGAGCCGGCGGCGGTGACCCGGATCGGCAGCAGCCCTTCCTCCTGGAGCGCCAGGATCAGCGCCGCCTCGCTCGGCGATTCGCGATCCTCCTCGATGGTCTCGCCGTCGCGGTTGACGGCCTTGACATGAAACAGGGGCATGGCGGTGCGGTCAGCTGTCCGAGGTGACGCGCAGGACTTCCTCGACCGTGGTCAGTCCCATCACGGATTTGCGGATGCCGTCGTCGTACATGGTGTGCATGCCTTCCAGCAGGGCCTGCTCCTCGATCTTGCGGGCCGGCGCGTTGGCCATCACCAGTCGGCGGATGTCGTCGCTCATGACCAGGAGTTCGGTGATCGCCAGCCGGCCCTTGTAGCCGTTGCCGTCGCAGGCCTCGCAGCCGACCGGCCGGTACAGGTGAATGGTGCGCTCGTCGCTGAAGTTCCAGAGCTTCAGCTCTGCCGCCACCTCGGGCATGGGCTCGTAGGCTTCCCGGCAGTGCGAGCACAGCCGGCGCACCAGACGCTGGCCGAGGATGCCGTTCACGGTCGAGGTGATCAGGTAGTCCTCGAGGCCCATGTCCAGCAGGCGGGTGACGCCGCCGGCGGCGTCGTTGGTGTGTAGGGTCGACAGCACCAGGTGGCCGGTCAGCGCCGACTGCACGGCGATGCGGGCGGTCTCGATGTCGCGCATCTCGCCGATCATGATGACGTCGGGGTCCTGGCGGACGATGGAACGCAGCGCCGAGGCGAACGTGAGGCCGATCTGCGGCTTGGTCTGGATCTGGTTGACCCCCTCCAGCTGGTATTCGACCGGATCCTCGACCGTGATGATCTTGCGGTCGGGCGTATTGATCTTGTGCAGCGCGGTATACAGCGTGGTGCTCTTGCCGCTGCCGGTCGGGCCGGTGATGAGGATGATGCCATGGGGCTGTTCCAGCACGTCGAGGAAGCGCCGCAGCGCCTCGCCCTCGAAGCCCAGGGTGGCGAAGTCGAACTTGATGCTTTCCTTGTGCAGCAGGCGGATGACCACGCTCTCGCCATACATGGTCGGCACGGTCGAAACGCGCAGGTCCAGTTCCTTGCCCTGTACCTGCAACTTGATGCGGCCGTCCTGCGGCAGCCGGCGCTCGGCGATGTTGAGCTTGGCCATGATCTTGATGCGCGAGATCACGGCGGCGGTGGAGCGCACCGGCGGCGACTCGACTTCCTTGAGCACGCCATCGATGCGGAAGCGCACCTTCAGGGTTTGCTCGAACGGTTCGACATGGATGTCCGAGGCGCGCATTTCCACCGCCCGCTGCATGATCAGGTTGACCATGCGGATGACCGGCGCCTCCGATGCCAGATCCTTGAGGTGCTCGACGTCGGCTTCGTTGATGTCCTCGTCGCTGCCGAAGGTATCGACGATCTCGCCCATCAGCGACTTGCCGGGGCCGAGCTGGGTTTCCAGCGCCCGGTCGATTTCGGTGCCGAGGCCGACGCGGGCGCTCACCGGCCGGTCGCAGGCAAGGGCAATCGCATCGAGCAGTTCCTGGTCGAAAGGATCGGTGACGGCCACCACGACCTGATCGTCGTTGGCAGCCAGCCCTACCATGTGGTTTTCCTTGAGAAAGCGGACGGAGATGGTTTCCGGCAGGGGCGAGGTGTCCGGGTAGTCGTCCGGTGTGACCAGGGGGCAGCCGCTGACATCCGCGAGAATCTCGGCCGTGTCGCGCTCGGAAACCACGCCCAGCTTGACGAGCAGCGCGGGAATGCGCGATTCGTCGGTCTGGGTCGCGAGCCGCTGGGCACGGATGATCTCGGTTTCCCTGAGCTTCCCGCGCGCGACCAGCTCCCGGGCAAAGCGCTGGTAGCGCGGGGCCTGCGGTTCCGCTTCCGGCGGGGTTTCGGGTAAGGCGGTGTCCTGGAGTTCGGCAGCCAAGGCGGAGTCGTCGTCTTCGTGGAAAGCTGGCGCCCTCGGGTATCGAGGGGAGGGCCTGATCGTGGGTCTCAGAGTGTACACGAAAGCCCTGTTCCGGCTGTTGCGCCCGCGCGAATGCGCGGGCGGGGCCGGACAGCTCTGCGCCGCGGGCTTGCGGCTTCGGCTATCATGGCCAACCCTGAAATTCCCGTGTGACCTCGGTATGAATGTGCTTCCCTCCGAAATGCTGGAACGGTTTGCCGGGCGTGGCCTGTTGCTGGACCGCTCGGGGCCGGACCTGGCCTGCTGCCGCATCGCGCCCATCGAGGATTGCGGTCCCGGCGATCTGGTCTTCATCGACCACGCCAAGTATCTGGAGCCGGTGCGCCGGTGTCGGCCGGCAGGCGTGGTGACCACCGAGGCGCTGGCCCGGGAACTCGCGGACGAGCCGGATATGGCGGTGCTCATCGCGCCCAATGTGCGCCTGGCCATGGCGATCCTCAAGCAGACCTACGCCGATCGCGACGTGCGTGCCAGCGAGTGGCCGCGCATCCATCCCGCCGCCGTCATCCACGAAAGCGTTGCCGTGCCCGGGGATGTGCTGGTCGGGCCGGGTGCCGTCATCGGCCGGAATGTGCTGCTGGGGCCTGGCGTGGTGGTGATGGCGAACGCGGTGATCGAGCATGGGGCGATGATCGGCGCCCGTTCGGTGCTGCACCCGGGTTGCGTCGTCGGCTACGACTGCGAGATCGGTGCCGATGTCATCCTCAAGGCCGGCTGTGTCATCGGCTCCGAGGGGTTCGGCTTCGCCCAGGACGAGCGCCGGCGCAATTACCGCATTCCCCATACCGGCAAGGTCATCATCGAGGATCGCGTCGTCATCGGCGCGAACACCAACATCGATCGCGGCACCTATGGCGCCACCCTCGTGCGTGCGGGTGCCGTGATCGACGCCATGTGCCATCTCGGCCACAACGTCGAGATCGGCGAGGACAGCATCCTCTGTGCCCACACGGGGCTGTCCGGTTCCACCAGGTTTGGCCGGCGCGTGATCGCCTCGGGTCAGACCGGTACCCTGGATCACGTGACGGTGCCGGACGACGTGGTCCTCCTGCACCGGGCCGGTCTCAACAGCAGCATCAAGGCCCCCGGCATGTATGCCGGCGGCCCGGTGCAGCCGTTGCAGCAATACCTCAAGAACATGGCGATCATGCCCCGGCTGCATGAGATGTGGACACGGCTCAAGGCAGTCGAGAAGCGTCTGGCCGAACTCGCGGCCGCATCCTCCAGGGAGAGTTGACCGATGCGGCGCATCGGCAGGGCCATGGCGGGCCTGAAGGCGGGCATCAGCGACGTCAAGTGGCTGGGGCTGTTCCTGGGGCTGTTCGTCCTGCCCTGGATCGTGCTGTTCGTCTGGTTCGGCCTGGTGCCCTGGGTTGCGGATCTGTTCGGCAGCCGCGCGCCGCAGAACCTGGGGGTGAAATATGCCGCCGCCGACCTGAAACGCTTCGAGGCCAAGGCGGGCGTCAAGCTGGGCGCGCCGCCCCCCGCCCTGCCGGTTGCGCCGGCATCCCCGGGCCAGCCGCCCCGCCCCGCGCCGCAACCACCCGCCGCGCCCAAGCCGGTGGACATGACCCTGTCGCAGGAGGAACTGTCCGCGGCGCTCAACTCCCTGGGGGCCAGGCTGCTGCCGCTGCGTGACGTTCAGGTCAGGCTGGGTCCGGGAGCCATGGAGCTTTCCGGCGCGCTGGATGGCTCAAGGCTTGGCGACTTCCTCAAGACCGTCGGGGTGCGCGAGAAGGATGCCGAAAGCATCACCCGCTGGGTGGGCGCGCTGGGCGACAATCTGCCCGTCTACGCCAAGGCTGTCGGCGGCGTCGAGAATGGCGAGCTGAGCGCCCAGTTGCAGCGCCTGCAGGTCGGCGGCCTCGACATTCCGAGCGAGCAGCTCGACCGCATCGCCAAAAACGGCTTCCACGCCAGCTTGGGCGCCAGGGAAGGCTATGCCGTGCAGACGCTTACCCTGCAGGCCGGAGCCCTGCGGTTCATCGGCGCGCTGCCGCCGAATCTCGGCGCGAGCAGGGCACCCTGACGGCAGGTGCTGATGGCGGGACCTGAACCTGTGCTTGAACGGCGGGCATGGTGAGGCGAACCCCGCTCCCGCTGGGTTGCCGGACGGACTGAGCCGCCTGCGCAGCCCTACATCCAGGCGATGGGCGCCATGTGGTCGGTGCCCCGGGGGCGTGTGCGGCGATCGGGCCGCATGACGCCACTCAGGCCAGCGTATCGCCTCGGTACGAGATGGCTGCTTGATGCCCATGCCTTCGCGGCTCGCCCGCATCGTCCATCCGGCATCTGCCTCTGCTGCTGTTCACCTCTCCTCCCGGCCGTCTGCCGAATGTTCGCTGCGGTTGCCCGCCAAGGATCGGCATGCTCTGCTGCGAACGGGTCGACCGCAATCCTCTCATGATGTCCTGGTGACCTGGGACCTGACCGGGTACCCCCGCTTTGTCCCGGGCGCCCATGCTGTCGAGGCCAATTGTGACCGGCGGGTCTCGAATTGTCGGTATCCCTTCTCATCGCTCAACGTAGCGTCGGGGCGATGTCTCGCCCGTTTACGTCCCCGCCGCGCGCCAATATTGGGGTCATGGCCGGATGCGCGGAGCGATTGTCGCTCAAAGTCAAGTGGTTCGCGGTAACGGCCGACTGGAACTTCGCATCGCTTGCATCCGCGTGGTTGGCCGCGAGTGTTTATCGGGAGGACCCGGACGGCGTCGATGACGCAGGGTGTCTGTGGTCATGTTGATCAGGGTTTTCTGATTATTGTGGCGAGACCTCCATGGATTCGGTTCCATAGCTATGGATTCGGGTACATACTTTTGTTATTCTGACGAATGACTTTTTTTATCAGTCCGTAATGAATCAATGCCTTGCGAGATTGGCATGCATGATGCAAGATATTCGGCGCGAAGCAATCTGCTGTTCGCATTTCATACCACCCTGAAGGGTGATATTCGCTTAACTGATCAAGAGGAATTGCAACAATGGCAAAGATTCAGAAATCCACGGATTCTTCCAGCCTGGCCGAAGTTGTCGACCGCATTCTGGATAAAGGCATCGTAATTGATGCATGGGTTAAAGTTTCGCTGGTCGGCATCGAGTTGCTCTCTGTTGAGGCTCGCGTGGTCGTGGCTTCCGTAGAAACCTATCTGAAGTACGCTGAGGCGATTGGTCTGACTGCAAGCGCAGCAGCCCCGGCCTGAGCCTATATAACTAGGTATTGACGCTGTTTCGTGAGCGGTTCGTTTCCCCTGGAACTGCTCACGGAATGGTATCTCACATACAGAATTTGGTTCCAAAGTTCTTATTGGGAGAAAATCATGGGGCGCTTAACTGAAGACATGACGCGCTTGCGTCAGGAGATCGAAAGCGGTCGGGATAGTCGTGCCGATAAGCGGCGTGTGCTGGGTTTGGATATTGAGGAGCAGCGCGGAGCAACACAGCTATTCCTGCGGGATGTCAAATCGCGTCGTCTGGTGGCTGCTAGGCGTGATGCGCTTGCTCGGGTTGATTTCATCTCAAGTAATGCCACCTCCGTGTCCAGATTCCTGGCCGATACGGCAGCAAGCCAGGCTGCCAGCGCACGCGAGGCCGCGCGGACCCGCAGGGATTTTGTAACCCGCATAGCAAACGAAACAGTAGCGCACCTTGGCGGTTTTCGACGGAGTTTTGAAGCGGCATCCGCAAGAGCAGCCCAGGAGCGCAATGACTTTGTCAATGCGCTGGGTTCTTCCGTGGCGAAGGAGTTGGACGGAGTCAGAGCTCGGCGTCAGAAAAATGCGGATATCGACGCGCTTGAGCGCCAGAGGTTCGTGAATGATGTAGGGAAGTCCGTGGCCAACCTTTTGCAGGAAAACGCAAAGAGCCGTGCGGAATCCTCAGCGAAAACGGCTGCTGGCCTGGGGGCCTTCGTGCGTGACCTGGCAGGGACGGTAAGCAACTTGCTCAATGATTATTCCGATGACCGGTCGGGTGCTCATGAGGGTTTCTTTGGAAGGCGTGCCGCCACCAGGCATCCGGCAGTGTCGGCGTCGACGTCACCGTCTCAGGCTGTTACGGAATCAATACCTCAGCCCAAGGCTGCACCGACTGTTGCGGAGGATAGTGACGAATCGCGCCTTCAGGGACTCGAGGCTTCGAGAAGCGAGGTCATGGCAGCGGATGTCGTCGAGGAGGTGAAGGAGGTTCCGGCGGATGTGGGTAAATTTAGCTTTCCTGGCTCTGGTAAGGGCAAGGGTAAGAAGTAAGTTGCATGGATTGCTTGCCCAAGGCAGGTTGCTTCCGGCGATAGATCTCCGTTGTACAGGAACGTTGGTATCTTGAGGCGCTCTCGCCGCGGGCATAAGCCGGGTGTGGTCGCTGGCCGCGCCGGAGTTGGGCGCCTCTCGACATGAACAGGTCTAGGGTGTTGCGGCTGTCGGCCGTGAGATTTCGTGCTCCCTGGCAGGCGTATTGAATGGCGGTAGATTGGAGATTCTTAATGGAACATTCGAATATGGCTTTGGTGGATGACTCATCAAGCGACAGGGTTGTCCCGGTGGCCAGTGATACCTTTGTTTTGTCTCCTTATGTGAAAGGTATTGTCGATCGTGCAATCTCGTACTTGGAAGCCGGCTATCCAGTGCATTTCGCAGGCCCCTCAGGTACAGGAAAAACAACGCTTGCTTTTCATCTTGCCTCTCGCTGGGGAAGGCCCGTTACCCTGATGCAGGGAAATGAGGAATTTGTCAGCTCTGATCTGACGGGAAAGGATGTCGGCTATCGTAAGAGCAAGCTAGTCGACAACTTCATCAGTTCTGTTCTCAAGACAGAAGAGGAAATGCGGCGAGTCTGGGTGGACAATCGCCTGACAACGGCTTGCCGAAATGGCGACATGCTGATTTATGACGAGTTCAACAGGTCAAGGCCGGAAACCAATAACGTATTATTGTCGGTCCTTGCCGAGGGGGTCTTGAACTTGCCGGGGCTTCGAGGGAGTGCCGAGGGCTTTATGGAGGTTTCCGGAGACTTTCGTGCCGTGTTCACCTCGAATCCGGAAGAGTATGCCGGTACCCATAAGACCCAGGATGCCCTGCTGGATAGAATGATTACGATCAAGCTGGATCATCCGGACAGGGAGACGGAGATCCAGATTGTGCATAGCCATTCCGGGATGCCAGCTACAGAAGCCGCCTACATCGTTGATATTGTCAGAGAGCTTCGTGGCGATGAGAATAAATCCAGGCCATCGTTGAGGTCAGGCATCGCAATCGCTCGTGTCCTCAAGATGAAAGGCATATTGCCACGCTGTGGAGAACCGCTTTTCCATGCGATTTGCTACGATGGTCTCAGCATGGATACGGCAAAGATAAGCAATGGTGGTCGATCCATGTATCAGGCCATGATCGATCAAGTCATCTCGAAGGTTTGTCCGCCGGCGGAAACCATGCGGCATCTGAACAGGAAGGACCTGCGGTCTGTCATGGAAATCGTGGAGTGATGATATGGGGACCCGTACCCGTCCTCCCAAATCCCTGTCCGATATCAAAACGCATTCCGGACGGGTAAGTCGTGGCGATCAGAGCTACCGTGACTATTTCCAGGCAGGTGCACTGGAGCTTGAGAAGTGGCGTAGAGAGCGCGAGCGCGAGGCCTCTCTGCGGCGGCTGAGTGTCATCAATGATCGGATTGCTCAGATCAATCATGAAAAATCCATCTTGCTGGGAGGGGTCTTGGCTGAGGATCTTCGCAAGTCTGAAACCGGCTCGAGCTTGGTTGAAAAGCCTCCCAGAGGAGTGCGTATAAAATATTAGTTCAGGAGGTATGCCATGATTCCCGTGCGCACCAGCCAGAGTATTCGAACCCATCGGCATGCCCGCCATTATCGTTTCTTGAAAACGATGACGGGACCCCATCAATTGTTTGAGGCCATAGGGCTGCAAGTCCATGAGCTGTGTCGGCTGGCTCAGCGGCTGGATAACCAGTTTCGCGATGCCCTGCGCAGAGGAAGTTTATAGTGAGTATTCATAAGAGATCGTCTCATTTGCCCAAAATCCTTTACGCTATCTGCCAGGTTGACGTGGATCCACTGAGATTTGGAGCGTCCCAGGGGTTGGAGGGGGCGCAGGTTTATTGTGTCGAGGATAACGGTCTTGTTGCAGTGGTTTCGGATGTGGCGACGGGTAAGGTTCGTCCTGACCGGAGAAGCCTTACGGCATATCAGGCTGTTTTGCACGACTTGGTCGAGAAAACCACTGTTTTGCCGTTAAGATTTGGAACTATATCAAAAAATCAAATCAGCGTACAAAACCTCTTGGCAAGGAATAGGAAGGCTATTCTTGATCAGCTCAAGAAAGTGAATGGTTGCGTGGAGATGGGGCTGCGTGTCTCCTGGGACGTGGCCAATATATATGATTTCTTTATCGGCACCCATGCGGCTCTCAGGGATGCGCGTGACGAACTGGTAAACGACGAGACAGCGGGCAGGGATGAGCGCATTCAGCTTGGTCGTTTGTACGAATCATTTCTCAATGCGGATAGAAGAGATCACACGGACCGCGTGAAAAATCTGCTGGTTGAATATTGTGAAGACATTGTTGTCGGTGAGCTGAAGCGCGAAAAAGATGTGATGAACCTCGCCTGTCTTGTGAGGCGTACCCGGATGGATGAATTCGTTAAAGGGGTTTTCGAGGTATCAAAGCTTTTTGATAACGACTATCTTTTTGATTACTCGGGGCCTTGGGCTCCGCATAATTTTGCGCGGATTGATCTCAAGGTTGCTTCGCCTGCCAATGATGTCGCCTGACCTGAAGTAAGATAGCGCCCTTTGTCAGGGTTTTAGGTATTTAGGCCTGCTGCGTCTTTTTTTCTGGATGACGGCTTGACCAGCATGCAAGCAAGGGTGCTGGTCGATTTGGTCAGAGTTGGCTTTGGCTGTCTGGCTCCATGATAAAGGTCTCCCGCCGCGAAATCATTCATGCTCATCGTTGACGACATTCTTCTGTTTCCGTTTCGTGGCATTCGCTGGATATTCGAGCAAATTCATGATATTGCGACAGAGGAGCTTGAAGGTGAGGCTGATCGAATCCGTGAGGCACTAACCGATCTCTACATGATGTTAGAAACTGGGCAGATCACTGATGAAGAGTTTGATGAAAAAGAGCGGGAATATCTGGATCGGCTTGAAGTCCTTGAGCGTGATATGTCATCGCAAGATGAGGAGGGTGAGGTGGCTGATTCCGCTGAGGACTAGTACGGAATGGGCAGGGTCAGTCCCTGCAGGTGCGTACGGTATACCATTGAGCTAGTTCCGTGTCACACAGGGTGAGCTTGGCTAG
>NZ_BAAHXD010000014.1:0-69165 GCF_054657115.1 Methyloparacoccus murrellii
TTAGCTGATGCCGTATTTCTGCATGCGGTACAGCAGGGTATCGCGGGAAATCCCCAGTAGCTTGGCCGAGCGGCTGCGGTTGCCGTTGGTGCGCTGCAGGGCCTGGCGGATGAGGTCGATCTCAACCTGTTCCAGGTTGATGCCCCGCTCCGGCAGCTCGATCTCGGGTTTCTGTGCCGGCAGCCGGCTGACGATCTCGGGGGGCAGATTGTTTTCCTCGATGACGCGGCCGGCAAGCAGGATGCAGAGTCGCTCGCAGACGTTGCGCAATTCGCGGACATTGCCCGGCCAGGGATAGGCCACCAGGCGGTTCAGGGCCGACTTGCTGATCGAGACCTTCTGCAGTCCATGGTCGCGGGTGAACTGGGCGATGAAGTGTTGCAGCAAGACCTGCACGTCGCCGATGCGCTCGCGCAGGGGGGGAATCTCCAGCGGAACCACGTTCAGGCGGTAGTAGAGGTCGCGGCGGAATTCGCCGCGGCTGATCCGGTCCAGCAGGTTGGCATTGGTGGCAGCGATGATGCGGACATCGACATTGTGCGTCGCGGTCTCGCCGACCGGCTGGATCTCGCCGGTTTCCAGGAAGCGCAGCAATTTCGCCTGCAGCGGAACCGGCAGCGAATCGACCTCGTCGAGAAAGACGGTGCCGCCATTGGCCGCCTGCAGCCGGCCGACCTGGTTCGCGGTGGCGCCGGTGAACGAGCCCTTCCGGTGGCCGAACAGCTCGGACTCGACCAGGGATTCCGGCAGGGCCGCGCAATTGATGGTGATGAAGGGCTTGCCGCTGCGCGGGCTGTGCTGCTGCAGCGCTTGCGCGAGCACCTCCTTGCCGGTACCGGTCTCACCGACGATCAGCACCGTGACATCCGTGGCGGCGACCATG
The DNA here is from genome assembly GCF_054657115.1 of Methyloparacoccus murrellii. Classification (NCBI taxonomy): domain Bacteria; kingdom Pseudomonadati; phylum Pseudomonadota; class Gammaproteobacteria; order Methylococcales; family Methylococcaceae; genus Methyloparacoccus; species Methyloparacoccus murrellii. Next base: position 884 of record NZ_BAAHXD010000014.1, read on the forward strand.
CGGGCGCTGCGCAACAGGGATTCGAAGTTGGGAGACTGCCCTATCAGCTTTTCGAACATGGTCATACCTCAACGCACCTCAATGGGCCATGGTGTGCTGCTGCACCATCGGATTGAGGCCGGGAAACGCCGCCATGAACGCCAGCAGGATCAGGGTGATTCCGGCCAGCTGGCGAAAGCGGGTCATGCTCGACAGGCGCACCATCCAGGAGGTCATGATGCCCACGCCCATCACCGCGGGCATGGTGCCAAGGCCGAATGCCAGCATGGTGAAGGTGCTGCGGACCACATCGCCGGTCGTCGCGGCCAGGGCCAGCGCGGTGTAGACCAGGCCGCATGGCAGCCAGCCCCACACCATGCCGAACACGAACGCCCGGGGCAGCGTCTCCACAGGGACCAGCCGCCGGCCGTAGGGTTCAATCCGCTGCCAGACACCGCTGCCGAATTTCTCGATGTAGGCGAAGCGCGGGAACCAGCCGGCGATATGCAGACCCGCGCCCAGCATGACCAGGGCCGAGAGTATTTGCAGCAACCGATGACCATGTCCCTCGCCCAGCGGCATGCTCAGCACATGCTCGGCCAGCCCGGCGAACAGCCCGGCGATGGTATAGCTGAAGACCCGTCCGGCGTTGTAGCTGGCGACATAGGGCAGCAGCGTGCGCTTGTTCTCGCGGATTTCCCGCTTGAGGCTGAGGGTCAGGGAGCCGATGATCGAGCCGCACATGCCAAGGCAGTGCAGCGCGCTGAACAGCCCCATCAGCAGGGCGACGAAATAGGATGTGCTGAAGGCGGAGTCGAGATGATTCATGTTGGCCCGGTCATGCTTGCGGGAGGATCGGCGGAGCGCGACGGCTCCCGACCCCGGGATTGACGGCGCATTTTACCGTGGATCGGTAGGGGATTAGCAGCCATGCGTCGCGGGACGCCGGCCAAAAGAGCGCTGGCAGTGCGGCAGGGCCCGGCTTGCCATCGGCGCCGCGATCTCTTAAGGTCCCGCAAAAACCGCGAGCGTCCTCATGTCCCGTCCCGTCACACCCCAGATCGCCGCCGACATCATCATCGAACTGACCGACCGTCCCGGTCGTCCCGTCGTCCTCATCGAACGCCTGTATCCGCCGCACGGCTGGGCCATTCCGGGCGGGTTCGTCGACGTCGGGGAGACCCTGGAGACGGCGGCCCGACGCGAGGCGCAGGAGGAGGTGGGGCTTGCGGTCCGGCTGACGGCCCTGCTGGGCAACTACTCGGATCCGGCCCGCGACGCCCGCGGGCATACCGTCACGGCCGTCTATGTCGCCGAGGCCACGGGAACACCCATAGCGGCCGACGACGCCAGGAAGGCGGTGATCGTCGACCCGGAGAACCTGCCTGCCCCGCTGGCGTTCGATCATGCGCTGGTGCTGGCGGATTACCGGCGGTTCCGGGCCACGGGGCAACCCGCGCCGCTGCGCTGATCGGTGGCCGCGCCCGGCCGGCTCACAGTTCGACCTTGAGACCCAGCTCGACCACCCGGTCGGGCGGAATCTGCCAGAACGCCATGGCGTTCTCGGCATTCATGGCCATGCGGATGAACAGGCGTTCGCACCAGCGCGGCATGCCATCGCGCGGGGTGGAGACCAGATGCTCGCGTGACAGGAAGAACGAGGCTTCGGCCAGATCCACCGTCAGTCCCTGGCTCCGGCAATAGGCCAGGGCGTCGGGAATGTTGGGCTGCTGGTTGTAGCCGTAGTAGATGCGTACCCGATAGATCTGATCGCCGAAGTGGCGGATCTTGACCCGTTCGGCAAGCGGAATCCAGGGTTCATCCCGGGTGACCACGGTCAGCACGATGACCTGCGCGTGCAGCACCTTGTTGATCATCATGTTGTGCGTCAGCGACAGCGGGGCGCCGAAACGTCCGGCCGTCAGGTAGACTGCGGTGCCGGGCACTCTCGGCAGGGGGTTGTGGCCCTGCCGGGAAACCAGTTCCTCCAGTGGTACCGCCTTTTCGTTGAGGCGTGTCACCAGCAGTTCCCGTCCCCGTATCCAGGTCCAGAGAAGCAGGTAGATCACCCCGCCGATCAGCAGGGACACCCAGCCACCGCGCGGGATCTTGGTCGCGTTGGCCATCAGGAAGCTCAGGTCGACCAGCAGGAAAAGGCCGAACAGCAGCCCGGCAAACCGCCAGTGATGGCGCGAAACCCGGCGCAGCAGGCCGAACATCAGCAGGGTCGTCACCACCATGGTGCCGGTGACGGCAAGGCCATAGGCCGCCGCCAGCCGCGACGAGGACCCGAAGCTCACCACCAGCAGGACGACCGAGAGCGCCAGCAGCCAGTTCATGGCCGGCACGTAGATCTGTCCGTAACGTCCCTTCGAGGTATGGCGAACCGCCAGCCGCGGCAGATAGCGCAGCCTCACGGCCTGGGCGGCCAGCGAAAAGGCTCCAGAGATCACGCCCTGGGACGCGATGATGGTGGCCAGGGTAGCCAGGGACAGGAGGGGCAGCACGCTCCAGCCCGGCCCCAGCAGGTAGAAGGGATTGCTGGCTGCCGCGGGATCGCGGATCAGCAGGGCGCCCTGCCCGAGGTAATTCAGGGTCAGGGCCGGGAAAACGGCGAGAAACCAGGCCGAGCGGATCGGCGCGATGCCGAAATGGCCGATATTGGCATACAGCGCCTCCGCACCGGTCACGACCAGCACCACGGCACCCAGCACCACCAGGGACTGGGCCTTGGCCTCGTGCAGGAATGCCAGGCCATGGGAAGGGTAAAGCGACTGCAGGACCGATGGCGTTTGCAGGATGCTCAACAGGCCCAGGATGGCTATCAGCAACAGCCACAGCACCATGATCGGGCTGAACAGCCAGCCGATGAAAGCGGTACCGCGATACTGGATGAGAAACAGCACCCCCAGGATGATCAGCGTGACCGGCACGATCAGGGCGTTCAGCTGGGGGGCGCCAACCTTGAGGCCTTCCACCGCGCTCATCACGGAAATGGCCGGCGCGATCATGGCGTCGCCAAAAAACAGCGCCGTACCGATGAGCCCCAGGCTCATGATCCAGCGGCGGCGCGGCTTCTGGTTGACGGGACGCAGGACCAGCGACATCAAGGCCATGATGCCGCCCTCGCCATTGTTGTCGGCACGCATCACCAGCCAGGCATACTTGACGCCCACCACCAGCGTCAGCGACCAGAAGACCAGGGAGAGGATGCCCAGCACATGCTCCGGAGTAGGCGTCAGCCCGCCCCCGCCGGTGAACGCGACCCGCAGGGCATAGAGCGGGCTGGTGGCGATATCGCCGAATACCACGCCGAGACAGCCCAGCGTCAGGCTCCAATGCGGCGATTCGTCCTGGTTGCGAACCATGTGTCCTCTCATGACTGATGTTCCCGGGCGGCCGGGAGACAAGGCGTGGCGCAGCCACGGTATCGTTTCAAGAAAACCGGCGCCCTGGAGGCGAATTGTCCGATCCGATTGACGGAATGCCCGGCAGCTGGACAAATCAGGTGATTATAGACCACCCATGTCATAGGGTAAGATCGTTGTCAAAATAAGGTGGCGAGCCGGCACCCCTGTCGTGTTAAGCTGGTTGTTTTGACTCAAAACGTGAAAATCCCAGTGCATCAGGAACGCTCATTTATTCCATTATCCATAACCATCCTGACGGTCTCCGACACACGCATCGAAGCCACGGATACCGCCGGTCGCCTGCTGCGGGAGCGGGTCACCGAAGCCGGACACTGGGTAATCGACAGGTCCATCGTAGCGGACGATAAATACCAGATTCGTGCCCGGGTTTCGGAATGGATCGCCGATCCGGCCATTCATGTCATCCTGACCACCGGCGGCACGGGCGTCACGGGGCGCGACGGCACCCCGGAAGCGGTGGAGGTCCTGTTCGACAAGACCCTGGAAGGTTTCGGCGAGGTGTTTCGCAGCCTGTCGTACCAGGAAATCGGCACTTCGACGCTGCAATCGCGGGCCACGGCGGGCGTCGCCAACGGCACTTACCTGTTCTGCCTGCCCGGTTCGCCGAATGCCTGCCGGCTGGCCTGGGACGCCCTGATACAGGCCCAGCTGGACTATCGCACCCGCCCCTGCAATCTGGTCGAACTGATGCCGAGACTGCTGGAAAGCTGAGTTTCAGCCGCCGGTGGCGTTCATGTGCCGCAGGATGACCGGCTGGGCCTCAAGGTCGAAATGATGGCGCTCGGGCTTGATGGCCATGGCATTGCGGATCGTCGCCTTGAGCGCCTCGGCCGAAGCCTGCTCGGCCCGCAGCACATCCTTGAGCTCGACCGCGTGCTCATTGCCCAGGCACAGCAGCAGGCGGCCCTCGGCCGTGACCCGCACCCGGTTGCAGCTACCGCAAAAATTGTGTGAATGGGGAGAGATGAACCCCACCCGCGAGGCACTCCCGGCGATACGGAAATAGCGCGACGGACCACCGGTGGTCTCCGGGCTGGGCAGCAGTTCGAACACCTGTTCCAGGTCCCGGCGGATGGCATCGCTGGAATAGAACTCCTCGGCCCGGTCATGGCCATCGACGTGGCCCAGCGGCATCTCCTCAATGAAGCTGATATCGATGCCATGGTCGATGGCAAAGCGCGTCAGGCTGACGACCTCGTCATGATTGCGACCCCGCAGGATGACGGCATTGATCTTGATGCGCTCGAAGCCCGCCTTCAGCGCCGCCTCGATACCGTCCAGAACCCTGGCGAGATCGCCGACCCGGGTCAGTTGCCGAAAGCGCTGCGGATCGAGGGAATCCAGGCTGATGTTGATGCGACGCACCCCGGCCGCCCTGATGTCGCCGGCCAGTTCGGCCAGGCGGGTTCCGTTGCTGCTCAGCACCAGTTCGCGCAGCCCTGGCAAGCGGGCGATGCCGGCCATCAGGTCGACCGCACCGCGCCGCACCAGGGGCTCGCCGCCGGTGATGCGAATCTTGTCCACGCCCAGGGCAACGAAGGCCTCGCACACCCGGTGGATCTCCTCCAGGGTAAGAATCTGCGGTCTGGGCAGAAAGCGCATGTCCTCGCTCATGCAGTAGAGGCAGCGCAAATCGCAGCGATCGGTGATCGACACCCGCACGTAGCTGACCCGCCGGCCGAAACGGTCGGTGAGCTGGGGAGTATTGGCGACGGCATTTTCCATGGCAACAAACCTTCTCCGGGTTACGTCCGGACCCTGACAGTCCGGCCCTGCTATATCTTGAGCATAACACTCGGGAATTGCCTTGTGCAGATACCCGCCGCCGCGGCCCGGCCCGGCTACGCTCACCCCGCGACAAGCGGGCAATTTCTGCCGAAATCAGGGAAACTATGTAGTGATGTGCAATCAAAACAGCGACGCTCAAACCCGACCCGCCCAACCAGGGAGCGGTGACGCCAGCCAGTGAAGGCTGGCGCGAAGCCATCACGACGGGAACACGCATGAAACGGCTGCAGCAATTATTCGAAGGTTCGGCGGCCATCGCCGAGGATAACCTGGGCTTTCTGGAAGACCTCTACGAGCGGTTCCTGCGCGATCCGGACTCGGTCGACTCCAGCTGGCGCGACAAATTCCGCTCCATCCAGGATGCCGCTCCCGAGCTGTCCGGCCCCCGTCCGCCCCTTCCCCGCGACGACGACGGCAGCGAGATCGAGGCCACGCTGCGCAAGCAGGCGGCGGTGGACCAGCTGATCTACCACTACCGGACCCGCGGCCATCAGGTTGCCGACAACAATCCGCTCAGGCTGAATCCGCCGACCATACTCAAGGATCTCGATCCGGCCTACTACGGCCTGACAGCCCAGGATCTGGACCGGCACTTCTACGTCGACATCCTGCATCATTCCCGCCGGCTGCCGCTGCGGGAAATCCTCGCCCTGCTGCGCCAGACCTATTGTGAGAGCATCGGCGCCGAGTACATGCATATCGTCGACAGCGACATCAAGCACTGGATCCAGACGCGGCTGGAGAATACCCGCGGCCGGGCCTTCCCGGAACCGGAGAGTCAGACGTCGCTGTTGCGGGCCCTGACCGCCGCGGAAGGTATCGAGCGCTATCTGCACCGCAAGTATGTCGGGCAGAAGCGTTTTTCCCTGGAGGGTGCCGAGAGCCTGATCCCCCTGCTCGACGAAGTCATCGAGCGCGGCAGCGAACAGGGCGTACGCGAACTGGTGATCGGCATGGCGCACCGCGGCCGGCTGAATGTGCTCATCAACGTGCTGGGCAAGAAGCCCAGTTCTCTGTTCCAGGAATTCGAGGGCACCGCCGCCAACCTGCCGCTGGCGAGTGCCGGCGACGTCAAGTACCACATGGGCTTCTCCTCCGACATCCTCACCCGCAGCGGCCCCGTGCATGTCGCGCTCGCCTTCAACCCCTCCCACCTGGAGATCATCGACCCGGTAGTCGAGGGCTCGGTCCGGGCGCGGCAGGACCGCCAGGCCGGCAATGCCGAGAATACCGTCATGGCGGTACTGATTCACGGCGATGCCGCCTTCGCCGGGCAAGGCGTGGTGATGGAAACCCTGAACATGGCGGAAACCCGCGCCTACACCACCGGTGGCACCATCCACATCGTCGTCAATAACCAGATCGGCTTTACCACCAGCAATCCCTTCGATGCGCGCTCCACGCTGTACTGCACGGATGTCGCCAACATGGTCCAGGCACCGGTATTCCACGTGAACGGTGACGATCCGGAAGCGGTGCTGTTCGTGACGCGGCTGGCGGTCGACTACCGGATGCGGTTCAACCGCGACGTGGTCATCGACCTGATCTGCTATCGCCGCCACGGGCACAACGAGGCCGACGAGCCCGCCGTCACCCAGCCGGCCATGTATCGCTTCATCCGCCAGCAGCCGACCGTGCGACGGCTGTATGCCGAGCGGCTGATCCGTGCCGGTGTCATCAGCGCCGCCCAGGAAAAGGCGATGGAAACGGACTACCAATCCGCCCTGGCCCGGGACGACATCGTCTCCCGCCCGCTGATCGATGCCGAGGGAAGGTTCCCCAAGCCCTCCTGGACTGCCTACCAGAATCAGCTGTGGACCACCCCCTACGACGCCCGTATGCCGCTGCAGAAGCTGAAGGAGCTGGCCGGACGCATGTTGCGGCTGCCAACGAACTTCTCCCTGCATCCGCGTGCGGCGGCGATTGTCGAGGGTCGCCGGGCCATGGCCAGGGGCGAGCAACCGATGGACTGGGGATTTGCGGAAAACCTCGCCTATGCCAGCCTGCTCGATGGCGGCCATACCATCCGCTTCAGCGGCCAGGATGTCGGCCGGGGAACCTTTTTCCACCGCCACGCCATTCTCTACGACCAGAACACGGGAGCGACCTGCATTCCCCTGCAGCACCTGGAAAACGCCGCGCCATTCCGGATCTATGACTCGCTGCTGTCGGAGGAGGGGGTGCTGGGATTCGAGTATGGCTACGCGACCTCGGCCCCCGAGACGCTGGTGATCTGGGAGGCGCAGTTCGGCGATTTCGCCAACAACGCCCAGGTTGTCATCGACCAGTTCATCGCCTCGGGGGAGAGCAAGTGGGGCCGGCTGTGCGGGCTCACGCTGCTGTTGCCGCATGGCTACGAGGGCCAAGGGCCGGAGCATTCCTCGGCGCGCATCGAGCGCTATCTGCAGCTGTGCGCCGAGCAGAACATGCAGGTCTGCATTCCGACCACGCCGGCACAGATCTACCACCTGCTCCGCCGGCAAATCCTCAGGCCCTACCGGCGGCCGCTGATCGTCATGACCCCCAAGAGCCTGCTGCGGCACAAGCTGGCGGTTTCCACCCTGACCGAGCTCGCCGAGGGAACGTTCCGCAACATCATCGGCGAAATCGATCCGCACGACCCGGCGGGGATCAGCCGCGCCATCGTCTGCGCCGGCAAGATCTACTACGACCTCCTGGAGGCCCGCCGCAAGTCCGGCCTGTCCCACATCGCCATCCTGCGCGTCGAACAGCTCTATCCATTCCCGGACGAGGCCTTCACCGAGGTATTGTCCCGCTATGGCAACCTCAAGGAACTGGTCTGGTGCCAGGAGGAGCCGGAGAACCAGGGCGCCTGGCATCAGATCAAGCACCGCTTCTTCGGCCACCTGGAGAACCGCATCGCACTGGTCTACGCCGGACGGCCGATGTGCCCGGCGCCGGCGGTCGGGCAATTCCATCGCCACCTCGAGGAACAGAAGCAGCTGGTGCAGGACGCACTCTATGGCCCCGCCGCCTCTCACAGCTAAGGAAATCCGATGCGCATCGAAGTCCTCGTTCCCAACCTGCCCGAATCCGTCAGCGACGCCACGCTGCTCGACTGGCACTTCCAGGATGGCGCCCTCGTTCAGAAGGATGCCAACCTGATCGACCTGGAAACCGACAAGGTCATCCTCGAGGTGCCCGTGCCGGAATCGGGCATGCTCAAGGAAATCTGCCGTCACAAGGGCGATATCGTCTCCAGCGGCGATCTGCTGGCTGTCATCGAAACCGAAGCCGAGCTTCGCCCGCCAGCCGTCACCGAGCCGCAAGCGCTGCCGGAGATGCCGCCGGCCAGGAACGCCGGGCCACCCGCGGGCGAACCCTCCGCAACCGGCCACGCGCCCGCTCTTGACCAGCCCATGAGCCCGGCGGTGAGGCGGCTGCTGGCCGAACATAATCTGGAGCCTTCCGACATCCCGGTCAGCGGGCGCATCACCAAGCAGGATGTGCTGAACGTTCTGGAGCAGCGCTCGACCCCACCCGCGCCCGTCCCGCTGTCCGGCCATGAGGCGGCATCCGGCCCGTCCTCACCCAAGGGCGGCGAGCGCCGCGTGCCGATGACACGCATCCGCGCCCGCATCGCGGAACGGATGCTCGAGGCGCAGCACAGCACGGCCACCCTGACCACCTTCAACGAGGTGAACCTGCAGAAGATTTTCGATATCCGCCAGCAGCACCGGGCGCGTTTCGAGCAGACGCACCAAGTCAAGCTCGGCCTGATGTCGTTCTTCGTCAAGGCTTCGGTCGAGGCACTCAAGCGCTTCCCCATCATCAACGCCTCGGTCGAGGGCCAGGACGTCGTCTATCACGACGTCTACGACATCGGCATCGCGGTCACCACCGAACGCGGCCTGGTGGTCCCGGTGCTGCGCCATGCCGACACGCTGGACTTCGCCGAAATCGAGAAAGCCATCAACGAGTTCTCGCTGCGGGCTCGCGACGGCAAGCTGAGCTTCGAGGAATTGACCGGTGGCACCTTCACCATCACCAATGGCGGCATCTTCGGCTCGATGCTGTCGACGCCCATCCTGAATCCGCCGCAGAGCGCCATCCTGGGCATGCACGCCATCAAGGAGCGCCCGGTGGTCGAGGACGGACAGATCGTCATCCGCCCGATCATCTACCTGGCCCTGTCCTACGATCACCGCATCATCGATGGTCGCGAGGCCGTCTCCTTCCTGTTCACGGTCAAGGAACTGCTGGAGGACCCGGCCCGCCTGCTGCTTGGCGTCTAGACCAACGGCGCCACGGGCGGATCATCGGGCGCCGTTGCCTGCTCCAGCCAGGCGAGATGAGCGAGCGCGGCCTCGCGGCTGTCGCCGCACATCTCCCCGCTGGGCTGCAACCCCCGGCAACAGGCGGGGCGCTCCGGCTGGCCGAAAATGCGGCAGCGCCAGTCCTCGCCGAGCTGGACGCAGGCCAGCCCCGCCGGCTTGCCTTGGGGCATGCTGGGGATGGCCGAGCGTATGGATGGTGCGATGCAGCAGGCTCCGCAGCCGGGCCGGCAATCCATCAGGGTGCCGGTCCGATCCGCAGGCCGGGCAGAGCGGCCAGCTGCAACCGGCTGATCAGCCCGGCCCGCTCCGCTTCCGTGTAGTAGGGCTCCGGGGGGCTGCGCCCCCAGACCGGAGCCGGCCAGGCGGCATCGTCCCGCCGGCGTACCACATGATGCACATGCAGCTGCGGCACCAGGTTGCCAATGGCCGCGACATTGACACGATCGGCGGCAAATACCCGCTTGAGATACCCGGCCAGACACGAGGATTCACGGATGAGGTGATCCTGGTCTGTGTCGCCAAGTTCATGGATTTCGCCGATTCCGGGCCGTTCGGGCACGAGAATCAGCCAGGGATAGCGGCGCTCGTTCATCAGCAACAGCCGGCAGAGCCGGAAACGGCCCAGTTCCAGACAATCGAACCTCAGCTGCGGATGCAGTTCGAAAGCGTCAGCGTGCATCCCGGCCCGCCTCCTCGCGGATCAGGAACATGGCATCACCATAGCTGAAGAAGCGGTAGCCCTCGCGTACGGCATGCCGGTAGGCCGCCATCACGGGCGCATGCCCCGAGAACGCGCAAACCAGGGTCAGCAAGGTCGATTCCGGCAGATGGAAATTCGTCAGCAGGACATCGACGCAGCGAAAATCGAAGCCCGGCCGGATGAACAATCGCGTCTCGCCCTCGTAGGGTTCGAGTTCCCCCGACCGCGCGGCGGTCTCCAGTGCCCGTACCACCGTCGTGCCGACGGCGATGACCCGCCCGCCGCTGGCCCGCGCTGCCCGGATGCGGCGAACCACGGTTTCCGGCACGCTGCACCGCTCCGCATGCATGCGGTGCTGATCGAGATCGTCGACGCGTACCGGCAGGAAGGTGCCGCTGCCGACGTGCAGGGTCACGCAGACATGATCGATGCCCTGCCCGGCAAGATCGCGCAGCAGGATTTCGTCGAAGTGCAAACCCGCCGTCGGCGCCGCCACGGCACCTGCCGAGCGCGCGAACACGGTCTGATAGCGATGGTGATCGGCGGTCGTGTCCGGCCGCTGGATATAGGGCGGCAGCGGTACATGACCCACGGTTTCCAGCACCTCGGGAGCGCTGATCCCGGCCGCAAATTCCAGCACGAACAGATCCTCGCGCCGCTCCAGTACCCGACACTCATAGCCGCCATCGAGATGCAGCCAGGTATCCGGCTTGGGCGACTTGCTGGCCCGCAGATGCACCAGCAGCGTCCGTTCGTCGAGCAGCCGTTCGACCAGGATTTCGATGCGCCCGCCGGTGGCCTTGCGTCCATGCAGGCGGGCCGGTATGACGCGGGTATCGTTCAGAACCAGAAGATCTCCCGGACGCAGCAGGCTGGGCAAATCCCTGAAACCGCGGTCCTCCAGGCTCCCACCCTCCAGCAGGCAGAGCAGCCTGGAGGCGGTCCGTTCCGGCAGGGGCGCCTGAGCGATCAGATGCTCGGGAAGGTCGTAGTGGAAGTCACTCTTGCGCATGGCGGCGCATGGTAGCAATTCGGCCTGGCGATTGCAGCCACGGAAGCGGCTTTGCCGCCCCGTTCCCGGGCATCCAGGCGCCCGCCGCTTAGAAGAGCAGCAGGCTGCCGACGTAGGCCATGGCCAACAAGGACAGGAAGCCCCAGTTGTGCTGGGCGCCATCCTTGAGACAGAGCCAGAAATAGCCCCAGGAGGACCGATAGCGTCTCTTCAGGCGCCGCAGACAGAGGATATAGAGCAGGCCAGCCAGGCTGGCGAGCATCAGGCTGCCGATCCAGGCGGTCACCATCTGCGCATCATGACCTTCCAGATGAAACAGGGCCTCCAGGACACCCTCCAGCCCCAGCTCGAGATACTCGATGACGATGTGCAGGAGATGCAGCAGGAAATCCAGCAGCACATCCCAGTACAGCAGTGTCATCAGCCAGGCAAACCAGGCCAGGACGCGGCGTCGCAACCGCCAGACCCGGCCGGAAGACGCGTCACGGGCTGGCGTTTGTGGCTGTTGTTCGCTCATCGCTTGTCTCCATGACCGGGTTTGAATCGGTGAAGCATTCGGATTCGATGGGAGGACGGTGACGTGCTGGCGGCTCAGCTATTATTGACACGATACCAGATGGGTGGCGAGACGGCGCATGGTCCCCGGCTGGGTCAGGGGCCTGTCAGCCATTCCGCCCGCAGGTCGCGCAATCGGGGTTGCGGGTGACCCTCATTCTCTGCCACTCGAAGCCAAGCCCGTCGAACAGATGGAGCACGTTGAAGGGCGCATAAGCGGGCAAGGTCAGCAGCTTGATTGCCTCCAGCGCCTGCAGGCTGCCGATGATGCCCGGCACAGGCGCCGCCACGCCATTCTGGCTACAGGTTTCGACCCCGCCCTCGTCATGCGGGTACAGGCAGTTGTAGCAGGCGCTGTCGCCAACCCCGGGCCAGAAAACCGCCAGCTGGCCCTCGAAGCGAATGGCCGCCCCGCTGACCAGCGGTTTGCCCTGGCGAAAGCAGGCACGGTTGACGGCGAAGCGGGTGGCCAGGTTATCGGAACAGTCCAGCACTACGTTCGCCTGGTTCATGGCTATTTCAAGGCCGGCCTCGTCCAGACGCTCCCCGATCGGCGTGATGCGAACTTCGGGGTTGAGGCGATGGAGTGTTGCCATCGCCGAGCGGGTCTTGGCGGTGCCGATATCGTCGGTGGCATGCAAGATCTGACGTTGCAGGTTGCTCAGGTCGACCCGGTCGAAATCATTGACGAGCAAATGGCCGACGCCCGCCGCCGCCAGGTACATGGCGGCGGGTGAACCCAGCCCCCCCAGGCCGACGATGAACACGGTGGCATCCAGAAGCTTCCGCTGTCCGGAAAGATCGATCTGCGGCAGCAGGATCTGACGGCTGTAGCGCAGCAGCTGATTATCATCCATGATTGTGGGACAAAAGGGAGTGAACAATATGTTTTGACCCGTGTGGCACCCCGGTGGATGTCACCCTGGCACAGTGGCCGCGGCGCCGGGCGCCAGGCTTGCGGAACCATCGCCGTGCGATCTGTACTATCATTGCCCGCCAAAAACCTCTGAAAAGCCGTACTTTCTCATGATTCGGATGTTGTCGCTGTTGTCGGTCCTGTTGGCAGGCCAGGTTCACGCCGAGGACGAGATCCCTGTGCCCATTCCGGATCAGCCGGATCTGCCGGCGCCCGTGCAGAGCGGCCAGCCCATGGAACCGGATGTGACCATCATCCGCCGGGGAGAGGAAACGATCGAAGAATACCGCATCAACAACCAGCTCTACATGGTCAAGATCACGCCCGTCATCGGCCCTGCCTACGTGCTCGTCGATCGCGATGGCGACGGCAATCTGGAGGTCCGCCAGGGCGATAACCAGAAGGGCATGAACATCAACAGGTGGGTCCTGTTCAGCTGGTAAGCTGGCGCATCCCACGGACCGCTTGGGGTCGGACCGACCCTCACACCGGAGTCACCCTCCACCTTATTTCCCGAAGTCTAGCGACATGGCGCACAGTAGCCGTTTGGAAAACCTGCTCCGGGCAGGACAACAAGGATTTTTGCGAGACGGACTCAAGGGGCTCGAGAAGGAGAGCCTGCGCCTCGACCCGGATGGCCGCATCGCCCAGACACCGCACCCCGCCGCCCTGGGTTCGGCCCTGACCCATGAGTGGATCACCACCGATTACTCGGAAGCCCTGATCGAACTGATCACCCCACCCGCCGCCAGCGCCGAGGAGACCCTGGGATTTCTGGGCGACATTCACGCCTACGTGCATCAGCACCTCGAGGGCGAAATCCTGCTGGCCACGTCGATGCCGATCGGGCTGGATGGCGACGACAGCATTCCGATCGCCCGCTATGGGCGGTCGAACATCGGCCTCATGAAGCAGATCTACCGGCGCGGCCTGGCACACCGCTACGGGCGCACCATGCAATCCATCGCCGGAGTGCACTTCAACTACTCGATCAACGAAGCGCTCTGGCCAGTCCTGCACGATCTGGAGCAGCCGGCGGCCGAGCTGTCCGCTTTCGTGTCCGAAGCCTACTTCGGCATCATCCGCAACATCCACCGCCACGGATGGCTGCTGATCTACCTGTTCGGCAACTCACCGGCCATCTGCAAGTCCTTCTTCAGTGGCCGTGAAAACCTGGCCACGCGCTTCGCCGAGCTTGATCCCGAAACCTACTACCGGCCATTCGCAACCTCCCTGCGCATGAGCGATATCGGCTACCGCAACGACAATCAGACCAGCCTCGACATTTCCTTCAACGCCCTGGACGACTACATCGCCAGCCTGGAGGCCGCCATCAGGCAGCCTTACCCGCCTTACGAACGGATCGGCATCAAGGTGGATGGCGAATACCGGCAACTGAACGCCAACATCCTGCAGATCGAGAACGAGTACTACAGCGCGATACGGCCCAAGCAGATCACCTTTTCCGGCGAGAGGCCAACCCTGGCGCTGCGCAAGCGCGGGGTCCGCTATCTGGAACTGCGCGCCCTGGACCTGCTCGGCACCGAACCGGCCGGCGTCGCCCTCGATGAGCTCCGCTTTCTCGAGACGTTCGTACTGTACTGCCTGCTCGAAGCGAGTCCCCCGCTGTCGACCGAGGAAAAGGCCGAGTGCAGCCGCAACAGCCTGACTGTCGCCTGCTGTGGCCGCGGCCCCGCATTGCCGCTGTCCCGGACCGGCCGCGAGGTTCCGCTGGCCCAGTGGGCAATGGAGATCGTTGAGCACCTGGAGGATATCGCCGCCATCCTGGATGAGGGGCAGGCGGGGACCCCCTACCGCAACAGCGTCCAGCGCTATCGCCCGGCCTGCCAGGAACCGGAACTGACGGCCTCGGCGCGCGTGCTGCGGGAGTTGCGCGACAACCGGGAAACCTTCGCCGAATTTGCCCTGCGCCTCTCGCGGGAGCACGCCAAGCACTGGCTGGCCCATCGCCTGGACAAGGATCGGCTGGGCCGTTTCGCCGCTGAAGCCGAAGCCTCCTGGAATCGGCAAATGCAGATCGAGGCGGCCGACCGTCTCTCCCTGGACGATTTCCTGAGCGCGTACTGGCAGCAGGCCTGAGCGTGCAGTCGCCGACCCGGTTCCCGCCGCCGCCACCAGAATTCGGGCAATAAAAAAGGCAGACTGGAATCCAGTCTGCCCTGGCTTGATCTTGCCGAAGAAAACCGTTCTTACTTCAGGCTTTCCTTTGCAATCTCGTCAAGCTCCTTGGATACGTGAACGCCAACTTCAGCACCCTTGGCGACATCGCCAGCCTGGCAAGCTTCCTTGCCGGTCTGCATGACATCGATGGCTTTCTGGAGCCGCATGCTTGCCGCGTTGCCGGTGATTTCCTTGTAGTGCTGCTTGGCCTGCTTGTAGTGCTTCACGCACTCTTCCTTGTTGCCAGCCGCCGCCGCTGCCTGAGCTTCCTTCACTTCCTTTTGAGTCAGCGCGAAGTGCTCCTTGACGCCTTCGGCGTTTTCGGCTGCGAATACGTTACCGGAAACAGCCAGGGCCAAAAGTGCGCTGCTGACAACGGTGGAAATCTTGCTCATTTTCATGTTTCTAGTGTCTCCTTAGGCAGCCCTGCAGGCAACCCAATCAGTTTTCCAAATAGACCAGTTGGTGACTCGGACTTCTGCCGGCATCAACGGGTGGCCATAGTAAAAGAGTTCTCCGGCCTTGTCATGCTTTATTGCGGCATTTTTCAAAATGCCGGGCCGGCACCTGCCGACGCCTCATGAGCGCCGGCCGACCAGGTGCGCCAGCCACCTGCCGGAGAGTTTCTCCTGCACCGAGTTCTGGCGCAGGCGCGCGTTCAGGTTGGGGAAGTCCACCCGATCCAGTTCCTGATCCTGGTTGTAGCAGGAGTACACGAAGTATTCCTTGCCCGTCTCCGGTTCGACATGCTTGCAGAGACACTGGGCGCAGACCCCCTTCATCATGCACTGCATCGGCGAATTGATCGAACCGATGGCGACATGATGGGACTTGATGTAGGGCTTCAGCACCCCGTAGCGGGCGTGCTTGACCGCCGCCATCATGCGGTCCGAGCCGATCACGATCATGTGATCGACATCGTCAAGGTGAATGGGCGTCGGCCCCAGGTCACCCCTGGCATAGGCCACCATCGCTTCGACGATGTTGCCGACAAAGGTCTTGTCCTGCGGCCGCAGCACCGGGATGGGCTCGGCGCCCTCGGACGCGTCGACGGCCCAGACCACCACATCCGAGGCGGCCTCGATGTCGCGCACCTTGAAGACATCCTCGCGCTTGCGATAGCCGGCGAAATAGACCACCTGGCTGCCTGCCCCGCGCAGGGCCTTGCCGATGGAGAAGAGCACGGCATTGCCCAGACCGCCGCCGATCAACGCCACGGTCTGGCCGGCCGGGATCTCGGTCGGTGCGCCGGTCACGCCCATGACGACCACCGGGTCGCCCGGTTTCCACAGCGACAGCATGCGTGACGAGGAACCCATTTCCAGGGCGATGAGGGAAATCAGCCCCTGCTCCTTGTCCACCCAGGCGCCGGTCAAGGCCAGTCCCTCGGCCACCAGCACCGTCTCCTCGATCACCGGCGCCAGTGCCTCGAAGTTCTGCACGCGGTAGAACTGGCCCGGGGCGAAATGCTTGGCCGCCATCGGCGCACGCACGATGACCTCGATGATGGTCGGCGTGATGCGGTTGATTTCCACGATGCGGGCCAGCAACTGATCGTCCAGGCGCGTCTGGAACTGCCTGAGGGCCTGGTCGCGGACCGTCTGTCCGGCGGGATCGAGAACCGCCAGCTCCGTTTCGTACAGCCGGGTGATATAGGGATAGCCATCCTTGGCGCTGGCCATGGCCTTGACCACATTGCCGGCATAGACGGGATGGTTGTCACCGTAGAAGGTGATGAACTTGCCGTGGCGGCGGTAGGAGGTGAACGGCGCCGGCTTGCCGATCTTGACCTCGGCCGTGTCCTGAACCGGCTCCAGCTCGGGGATTCCGTCCAGCCACTGCGGCTCGTAACGCTGGTAGAACTTCTTGTCCATCTCGAAGCTGTCCGGGTGCTCGGATTCGTAGATGGTGTTGGGCGAGGTGCCGGCGGCGACGAACAGGCTGCGCAGGACCACGTCCTGCTCGCCGGCCTTCTGCCACTGGCCATCGGCCAGCCGCAATTGCTCGAACCGCACCGCCCGCAGGTGGCCGTAGTCATCCTCCAGGGCTTCCAGCGGATTCATGCCCGGCGCCAGACGGATGCCCTCGTCCAGCGCTTCGGTGATTTCCTCGGCGTTCTGCCGGTAGGCCGGCGAATCCTCGATGCCTTTGCGGTAGAACATGGTCACGCCGCCCCAGCTGTCCAGCAGCGGCAGGAAATCGGGCTTCTCGCCGGCCGCCTCGGCACGCCGACGCTCCGCCTGGATGGCCCGTCCGTGCGCCAGGAATTCGTCCAGGATCAGCTGCTCTTCCTCATCGTACATCGCGCGCACGGCCTCCTCGCCCTGCAGGGCGGTGAGCTTTTCATAGCGGTGGAGAATCTTCTCCACCTGGACCGGGTAGTAGGCCAGCACCTCGGTACAGGTATCGATAGCCGTCAGACCGCCGCCGATGACACCGGCGGGCAGGCGCACCTGCATGTTGGCCAGCGAGGATTCCTTGGCCGCACCGGTCAGCTGCAGGCCCATCAGGAAATCGGACGCCTTGCGGATACCGCGGATCAGATTGTTCTTGAGACCGATCAGCGTCGGCTTGCCGGCGCCCGAGGCAATGGCGATGTGGTCGAAGCCCAGATCCCAGGCCTCGTTGATGGTCAGCGTGCCGCCGAAGCGCACGCCGCCATAGATGCGGAAGGTCTGCCGACGCAGCAGGTTGAGGTAGATGACCTTGAGGAAATTCTTGTCCCAGCGCACGGTGATGCCGTACTCGGCCACGCCGCCGAAACCCAGCATGATGCGCCGGTCGAGATCCTCGTAGAGCTCCCGGAAATCGCGGATCGGCTGTGGCGGCCTGTTGGCGTCGCCCACCAGGTGCGCCGGCAGGGGCTCGATCTTGAGGCCATCGATGCCGACCACGCCGAAGCCCTCGTTCAGCAGGTAATGCGCCAGCGTGTAGCCGGCCGGCCCCATGCCGGCGACCAGCACGTTGCGGCCGTTGTAGGGCAGCACCACCGGCCGCTTGACGTTGAGCGGATTCCAGCGCGTCAGCAGGCTGTAGATCTCGAAGCCCCAGGGCATGAAGAGGACATCGGTCAGGACGTTGGTCTCGATCTGCGGGATGTTGACCGGCTGGGTCTTCTGGTAGATGCAACCCTTCATGCAGTCGTTGCAGATGCGATGACCGGTGCCGGGGCACAGCGGATTGTCGATGGTGATCAGCGCCAGCGCGCCCAGGTTGTCGCCCTGGCGCTTGACGAGGTGCATCTCGGAGATCTTCTCTTCCAGGGGACAGCCGGTGATGGTGACACCCAGCGGGTTGACCTTGTAGCTGCCATCCTTCCTGTTGCGCATGCCCTTGGAGCACGAGTCGGTATCGCGGTCATGGCAGTAGATGCAATGATCCACCTCGTACAGCACGCGCCGCTCGGGGAAGCGGGGATCGGTCAGACCGAACCCGTCGCGGCGACGATGATGCCCGGCAGGGCCCCGCCAGACCTTGTAGCCATCGACCGGCAGCAACTCGTGATGCACCAGCTGCGCGAAGTCGGTCTTGGCCGGGGTCTTGAAGCTGACCCAGTGCTTGACCTCGCCTTGCAGCCCCGCATCGCGGGTGGCGGCAAAGGTCCAGCGCCCCACCAGATCATGCAGGGCGGCGGCCAGCGCCGCGTCATCGCCCGCGAGCGCATCCGCGAACAGGGGCGCTGCGGACGTATCCGCCATCAGGCGACCGCGCACGGTGGCCACCCAGGGTGTCGCCCCCGGCGTCTCGACGGCCCGCTTCAGGGCAATGGCGAAGCCAGCGATGGCGGCCTCGCGGTCGGCGGACAGCCGTTCCTCGTCGATGGCCGCCTGGACGAGCGTTGCGAACAGGTGGCTGATGGCCTTGATGTCCCAGTTGGCCGGATCTTCGCCCTTGTAGCGGCTGGCGGACTTGGCCACGATCTCGTTCTTGTAGGCGAACACCGTGTCGAAATCGGCCCGGATGGCTGTGGCCTGGCTCTCCCGCTCGCACTCCACCCCGAACAGCCGGGCGACGAAATCGCCCACCCGGGGAGCCAGCCGGACCAGCAGGTCGGACACCGCTTCCGGCGCCATCCCCTCGCCCCGGCAGTCCCGGTATGCCTGGAACTCCGCGAACAGCTCCGGCTGCCGGCTGGCCAGTTCCGTGTCGAAACATTCGGCCAAATCCTTCAGTCGAGCCGGATGATAGAGATCGGCGTAATCGAAACCGGGAATTCCCAGTTGCAGGGGCGCAGTCAGGGTCATGGATGTATCGTCGGGAAAATGGATGTCGGAAGCAGTTGGGCCAGCGATCAAAATGGCCCAATTCTAGGCCATCAAAGGGTTCAAGTCGATTTACAGTCTCTTTCGTGGGGTTGCCGCGCCCATTACCGTGGGCCCCGGCCAACGGACATGCCGGGCCGGAACCCGCAAGGCGGGGCATAGTCTTGGTATTCTTAGGGAAAACCGCACAGTTGGCTGTGAAAGCCGCTATCGGGCCCCTGCCACCCCCATCCGCCGCCAACCGACATGACGCTGCCCATGCGCGATGCCTCGCCCAGAACCGTCTACCTGAAGGATTACACCCCCCCGGACTTTCTCGTCGACCGCATCGACCTTCTGATCGAGCTCGACGAACAGGCGACACGGATCACGGCCACCCTGGCCATGCGGCGGCGTCCCGGGGCCCGCCGTGCCGCCGTCCTGTCGCTGGACGGCGAGCAGCTGCGACTGGTCTCCCTGAAGCTGGATGGACTGCTGCTGGAACAGTCCCGTTACGCGGTGCACGCCGATGCCCTGATCGTCCGCGAGATTCCCGGGCAACCGTTCGTCCTGGAAACCGTCACGATCATCGATCCGTCCGCCAACACCGCCCTGGAAGGGCTTTACCTCTCCGGCGGCATGTTTTGCACCCAGTGCGAGGCCCAGGGCTTCCGCAGGATCACCTACTTCCCGGACCGGCCGGACGTCATGGCCGTCTACACCACCACCCTGGTCGCGGACAAGGCGCGCTACCCGGTATTGCTGTCCAACGGCAACCTCGACGGCAGCGGCGACCTGCTGAACGGTCGCCACTGGGCACGCTGGATCGACCCCTACCCCAAGCCCAGCTACCTGTTCGCGCTGGTCGCGGGACAGCTGGAGTGCCTGGAGGACCATTACACGACCCGCTCAGGCCGGGCGGTGACGCTGCGCATCTTCGCCGAGGCGCACGACATCGACAAGTGCGGCCACGCCATGGCCTCGCTCAGGAACGCCATGCGCTGGGACGAGGACAACTTTGGCCGGGAGTACGACCTCGATCTGTACATGATCGTTGCCGTGAGCCACTTCAACATGGGGGCGATGGAAAACAAGGGGCTTAACATCTTCAACACCCGCTACGTGCTGGCGCGGCCGGACACGGCAACCGACGCCGACTACGAGCACATCGAGAGCGTCATCGGCCACGAATATTTCCACAACTGGACGGGTAACCGGATCACCTGCCGCGACTGGTTCCAGCTCAGCCTCAAGGAGGGCCTGACGGTCTTCCGCGACCAGGAGTTTTCCGCCGACCGGCATTCCCGGGCCGTCAAGCGCATCGACGACGTCAACATGCTGCGCACCCGCCAGTTCGCCGAGGATGCGGGCCCTCTCGCCCACCCCGTGCGCCCGGAGTCCTACATCGAGATCAACAACTTCTACACCCTGACGGTGTATGAAAAGGGCGCGGAGCTGATCCGCATGCTGCGCACCCTGCTCGGCGCCGACGGCTTCCGGTCCGGCAGCGATCTCTACTTCACGCGGCACGACGGTCAGGCCGTCACCTGCGAGGACTTCGTCCGCTGCATGGAAGACGCCAATGGCGTCGACCTCGCGCAGTTCCGGCGCTGGTACAGCCAGGCGGGCACCCCGGAACTGACCCTGGAAAGCCACCACGACCCCGCCAGCGCCAGCCTCGAACTGATGGTCCGCCAGCGTTGCCCGGCCACACCCGGGCAGCCGGACAAGCTGCCCCTGCACATCCCCCTGGCGCTGGGATTGCTCGATGCCGACGGGTTCGAGCTGCCGCTGCAGCTCGACGGCGAGAGCGGCCCGTCCCCCGCGACGACCCGCGTGCTGGCGATCCGCAAACCCGAACAGCGCTTTCGCTTCGTCAACCTGCCGGCGAAACCGGCCATCTCCGCCCTGCGCGGATTTTCCGCCCCGGTCCGCCTGACGCTGGCGCGGACGCCGGACGAACTGGCCTTCCTGTTCGCGCGCGACAGCGACGCCTGCACCCGCTGGGATGCGGGCCAGCAACTCGCCACTCAGGCCATCCTGGAAACCCTGCAGCGACCGGAAGACGCCCGCTGCGCCGATCTGCTGGTGGCGACCTTCCGTGCCCTCACCCGGGAAACGTCGCAGGATCTTTCCTACCAGGCCCTGCTGTTGACTCTGCCCGGCGAGGACTATGTCAGCGGCTGCCTCGACAGCGTCGATCCGGTGGCGCTGCACCAGGCACGTCAGGACATTCGCCGCCGGCTGGCAAGCGAACTGACCGAGGCCTGGCGGACGCTCTACCACGACCACCATCGCGACGAGTACAACCAGTTCGACGCCCCGGCGATCGGACGCCGGCGGCTGAAGAACACCGCCCTGGACTATCTCGCCAGCCTGGACGATGCCGACGCGCACGAGCTGGCGCTGCGGCAATTCGAGACCTGCCGGACCATGACCGACCGCATCGCCGCCCTGGCCGCCATCGTCAACAGTCACCATCCCCATCAGACCGCAGCCCTGGAGGCGTTCTACCGGCAGTGGCGGGACGAGGATCTGGTGGTCGGCAAATGGTTCACGCTCCAGGCCACCAGCCGTCTGCCCGGTGGGCTGGCGCGGGTTCAGGCACTGATGCGGCACCCTGCCTTCGATATCCGCATGCCCAATCATGTGCGCTCCCTGATCGGTGCCTTCAGCCAGTCGAATCCGGTGAACTTCCATGCCGGGGATGGCGCCGGCTATCGCTTCCTGGCCGATCGCGTCGGCGAGCTGAACGGCATCAACCCGCAGATTGCCGCCCGCATGCTGACCGCGCTGACCACCTGGCGCCGCTACGAGCCGCACCGGCAGGCGCTGATGCGCGCCGCGCTGGAACAGGTGGCGGAGACAGCCGGACTCTCGCCCGATGTCTATGAAGTTGCCACCAAGGCCCTGGCCGCCTGACATGGCCCGCCCTGCCTCGTGCACGCCGGGGGCCGGCATCGGGCTGGTGCTGCTGACGCTGGGGGGATGCGGGCCGGCCGGCGACCCGGACCGGCTGCCGGCCGCCAGCCTGTCGCCCACGCGCGATTACGGCTATGTGCTGGGCGATGAAATCCACCACGCCATCACCCTGGAACTGGCCGAGGGACAGTCGCTGGAACGCCAGGATCTGCCGCCGAACGGTCCCCTCAACGACTGGCTGACGCTGCGCGACAGTCGTGTGCAGCCACTCGACGGCGGTGCGCGGCCGCGCGTCCGGCTCGACCTGGCCTATCAGGTATTCAAGGGGGTGCGGCAACCGGAAACGGTCGCCATCCCGCCCCTGAGCCTGCGCATCGCCGGACCGCCCCCGCATGAGCTCAAGACCCCCGCCTGGTCCTTCACCCTGGCCCCGGTGATCCCGCCCGATCTGCCCGACGAGCAGGTCGAGGTACGCGACCCGCTGCCGCCCGAATCCGCCGACACGAACGCGGCCGCGAAGCCCCTGGCCGGCTGGCTGACCGGCCTGGCGTCGACCGGTGGTCTGATCGGCCTGCGCCAATACCTGCGCCGCCGCAGGGTGCTGCCTTTCGCCCGCGCGTCCCGCGAACTGCGCCGGATACTCGCCTCCGGCCACGACCCCGAGACCCTGCGCGCCGCTGCCCGCACCCTGCACCGGGCACTGGACCAGACCTTCGGCGAAACCCTGTTTAGCAACCAGCTCGACCGCTTCTGCGCCACCTGCCCGGCCTTCGCCTCGCTGCGCGAACGGCTGGCGGAGTTTCTCGGCTGGTCGCAGGCCCTGTTTTTCGATCCCGGCGCACCGGTCCGCCTGGATGCCGAAACCCGCCGATGGCTGCGCGATCTGATGGAGCGCTGCCTGAGCGCCGAGCGCCGACTGACATGAGCCTGGGCGTCCTGCACCCTCTGGCGCTGACCCTGCTGCCGCTGGCCGCCCTGCCCTGGTTCCGCCGCGGCCAGGCGGCTGTCACCTGCTCCTCGCTGGCGCTCATCCCCGAGGACCCCTGGTCGGAGGTCATCGACCGGGGCCTGCGGATAGCCGCCTGCCTGGTGTTCTTCTGCCTGATCGTGGCGATGTCGGGACCCTACCGGCGGGAGCAGGTCGTCGAACGTATCGGTACCGGCGCGCACATCGTGCTGCTGCTGGACCGCAGCAGCAGCATGAACGAGAACTTCACCGGCCGTTACCTGGGGGCGCGGGCCACCGAATCGAAGAGCGCCATGGCCAGGAAGCTGCTGTCCGAGTTCGTCGAACGCCGCCGGCACGACCTGTTCGGCATGGTCGCGTTCGCCGCCGCGCCCATCTATGTCCTGCCTCTGACCGAGGACAAGGCCGCCGTGCAGGCAGCGATCGCGGCAGCCGGCGGCCGGGGCCATGGCGTCACCCATATTGCCCCGGGGCTGGCGATGGCACTGGACTTTTTCGCCCAAACGCCGCGTCGGGGTTCGCGCATCATCCTGCTGGTTTCCGATGGCGCCGCCCGCATCGACGACGAAACCCGGGACCGGCTGCGCCAGACCTTCCGGGAGACGGAGACCACCCTGTACTGGATCTATCTGCGGAACCCGACCAGCGCGCCGCTCACCGAAAGGCCGGCCAACCCCAATGAAACGACGACCCCCGAATACTTCCTCAACGCCTATTTCGAGTCCCTGGACATCCCCTATCGCGCCTTCGAGGCCGAGAACCCGAACGCCATGGAAAAGGCTATCGCCGAAGTCGAGCGGCTGGAGAACCTGCCGCTGCCCTATCAGGAGAGACGCCCGCGCGAGGACCTCGCGGGCGGCTTCTACGGAGCGGCGCTGGTGCTAATGCTCCTCCTGCTGGCCGGACGAGCCCTGGAGATTCCGTCATGGAACGCCTGATGCGCCACCTCCTGTCGCCCTGGCTGCTCGGCGGCCTGGCGCTCCTGTGCCTGGCCGGCGCCCTGCATGCCGGCGCGCGCTGGTACCGGCTGCATGAATACAATCGGCGGCTGGCGGAGCCGGCATCCATCGACATCACGCCCGACACCGATGCCGGCCTGGTCTTGGCCAAGGCCTACCGGCTCCAGTCGGGTGGCGATCCGCTCGAAGCCATCCGCCTCTACGGGACGATATTGCAGCAGGGCGATGCCCGCTTCCGCGCGCAGGTACGCTACAACCTGGGCACGCTCTACCTGCGCGATGCCGCCAGACTGTGGAAAGACCGCGGGCTGCTGGAACACGTGCGCATCAACACCCTGCTGGCGGCGGCCAAGGACAGCCTGCGCGAATCCCTCAGCCTAGACCCCACCCAATGGGATGCCCGCTATAACCTGGAATATGCCTACCGCATCACGCCACCGCCCAAGGAGAAGCCCAAGAACGATTTCCAGGGCTCCAAGGGTAGCGTGTTCGCGACCTTGCCCAGCATTCCCGGCGGCGGCCCCTGAGTCATGGGCAACAGCGCCATGACCAGACCCGGTCGCCGCGTCCCATGAGTCGCCGGCAACGCGCCTGGCCCTGGCTGCGCCGGCACGGGCGTGCCCTCTGGCTGGCACTCGCCGCCCTGCTGGTCGCCCTCGCCCTCCTGCAGCCCCGGATGACCTTGCCACAGGAGGTCTATCGCTATGTGATGGTGTTCGACATCACCCAGAGCATGAACACCCGCGACTACCATCGGGCCGGCTGGCCCGAGGACCGGCTGGGCTACGCCAAGCAGGCGGTACGGGAAAGCATCAAGGCGCTGCCCTGCGGCTCCGAGGTGGGACTGGGCCTCTTCACCACGCAGACCGTGCAGCTGCTGTTCGAGCCGCTGGAAGTCTGCGCCCATCTGCCGATCATCGACGATGTCCTGAACCATATCGACTGGCGCATGGCCTGGTCGGCGGACACCCACGTGGAGACGGGGCTCTACCACGCCATTCGCGAGGTGCGGAAACGCGATGCCGGCCTGCGGCTGGTGTTTCTCACCGATGGCCAGGAGACTCCGCCGCAAACGGTGCAGCCACAGTTCGACGGCAGCCCCGGCGAAGTGCCGGGGCTGCTGGTCGGCGTGGGCGGAACCGCGCCGGTGACGGTACCGCGCTACGATCGGGAAAACCGGCCGCTGGGCATCTGGGAAAACGCCGACATCGAGAAACCGCCGGTCTCGACCACCGTCTACTCGGTCAAGGTCGAGACCCGCAGCCTGCCGGCCGAGGGGCCCTATCTCTCCTGGCTGGACGAGGCGCACCTGAAGGTCCTGTCCGCCGGCACCGGCCTGCGCTATCTGCGCCTCGACGACCCCGCCGCGTTCATGGCCTTCATGACCCGCGCCGAGTTCGCCGAGCGCCGCCCGACCTCGACCGACGTCCGGCCCCATCTGGCCGGCATGGCCCTCTTGCTGCTGGCCCTGAGCTATGGCTACGAACGGCGCCGGGGGAGCCATGGCAAAGGGAAACCTCCCGGCCATGGCCGCGTCAAAGGCTTCCGCCGGTCCGCTGGCTGAGCGGTATACTCGGCAGCCGCAACATGCGGGGGAAGCCCCGCGTCCGCTTCAATAACAACGACTCGAGAGGAGACGACCCATGGCCATGTTCTTGTCCGTACTGCTGACAATCGGCATCGCCTTCTGGTTCTACAGGACGGCCGTGCACCGGCAGGCCAACAGCGTGCAGTGGGCGATCGTCGGCGCCGTGTCGTACCAGCTGCCCGCCTGGGCCTGGATGCTGCTGATCTCCAAGCCCTACCTGACCTCGCTGCAGGGTACCGCCAACAAGACCAGCCTCGCGGCGGGACTGATCGGCCATTCCTGGATCGCCGTCGGCGTGGTTGCCGCCCTGCTGGTATACCGGTTTGCCCTGCTGAAGAGCAACGTGAAGGTCTCGTCCTGAGACGATCCCGCCGCCGGCCTCAATCCGGGCGCGGCGCAACCCCCCAGACATCGCGGGCATAGGCCTGGATGGCGCGGTCGCTGGAGAAGATCCCCGAGCGCGCCACGTTCAGGATGGCCTTGCGGGTCCAGGCTTCCTGGTCCGCATACAGGGCATCCACAGCCTCCTGGCTGGCGACATAGCCGCCATAGTCCGCCAGCAGGGCATAGCGGTCACCGCCCAGCAGCAGGGTATCGACCAGGGGCTGGAAACGGCCCGGATCATCCGGGCTGAAATGACCGCCGGCAATCATGTCCAAGGCCTGTTTCAGCTCGGGATTGCCGTGATAGTGATCCCACGGGTTGTAGCCCTGCCGGCGAAGCGCCGACAGCTGTTCGGCGGTGTGGCCGAACAGGAAGAAGTTCTCCTCCCCCACCGCGTCGCGGATCTCGATGTTGGCGCCGTCCAAGGTGCCCAGCGTCAGGGCGCCGTTGAGCGCCATCTTCATGTTGCTGGTGCCGGAGGCCTCGGTACCGGCCATCGAGATCTGCTCCGACAGCTCCACCGCGGGGATCAGCTCCATGGCCCGCGAAACGTTGTAATCGGCCAGAAACACGAGATTCAGGCGATCCTTCACCGCGGGATCGCGATTGATGACGGCGCCGACATCGTTGATCAGCTTGATGATCAGCTTGGCCATCCGGTACCCGGGCGCGGCCTTGCCGCCGATGATGACGGTGCGCGCCGGCAGCGCCAGATCGGGATGGGTACGCAGGCGGTTGTAGCGGGTCACCACGTGCAGGACGTTCAGCAGCTGGCGCTTGTATTCGTGGATGCGCTTGATCTGCGCATCGAACAGCCATTCTGGATGCATCAGCTGCCCCGTCGTCAGCGCGAAACCGCGGGCCCAACGCGCCTTGTTGGCCATCTTCACGGCCCGGAAGCGTTCGCGGAAGCCGGCGTCCTCGGCCAGGGGCTCCAGATCGGCGAGACGCTCGAGGTCGGCGATCCAGCCCGGACCAATGGCCTCGGTGACCAGCGCCGAAAGGCCCGGATTGGCCTGATGCAACCAGCGCCTCGGCGTGACGCCATTCGTGATGTTGATGAAGTGGTCCGGGAAGATCATCGCGAAATCGCGGAAGATCGTTGTCTGCATCAGATGCGAGTGCAGCTTGGCCACGCCGTTGACCTTGTGGCTACCGACGATCGCCAGATGCGACATGCGCACCCGCTGGCCATGCTCCTCGTCGATCAGCGAGACGCGCCGGATCAGGTCCATGTCGCCCGGATGGCGCAGGCTGACCTCGGCCAGGAAGCGCCGGTTGATCTCGTAGATGATCAGGAGATGCCGCGGCAGCAGGCGGTTCATCAGGCCGACCGACCAGGTTTCCAGCGCCTCGGGCAGCAGGGTATGGTTGGTGTAGGCGAAGGTCCGCACCGTGATGTCCCAGGCCGGCTCCCAAGCGAGCCCGTACTGGTCCACCAGCAGTCGCATCAGCTCGGGGATGGCGATCGCCGGATGGGTGTCGTTGAGCTGGATGGCAACTTCGCTCGGCAGGTCGTCGAACGAGGCGTGATCAGTGGTGAAGTGCGACAGGATGTCCTGCAGGGTGGCGGAAACGAAGAAATACTCCTGCCGCAGCCGCAACTCGCGCCCCATCTGGGTGGTATCGTCGGGATACAGGACCTTTGAAAGGTTTTCCGAGCGGGTCTTCTGCTCCACCGCGCGGATGTAGTTGCCCTCGTTGAAATACTGGAGGTCGAAGTCGCGCGAGGCCTTGGCCGACCACAGGCGCAGATTGTTGACGGTCTTGCCGCCATAGCCTGGAACCGGGGTATCGTAGGCCATGGCCATGACGTCCTCGGTATCGCGCCACTCGTAGCGCGGGCAGTCGTCGGTGCAGGCGACCTGCACGGCCGTGCCCTGGAACTGCACCCGGTACATGACATCCGTGCGCGGGAATTCCCAGGGGTTGCCGAAGCGCAGCCAGTTGTCGGGATGCTCGACCTGCCAGCCCGCCTCGATCTGCTGCGTGAACATGCCGTATTCGTAGCGGATGCCGTAACCGAAGCCAGGCATGTTGAGGGTCGCCAGCGAATCCATGAAGCAGGCGGCCAGGCGGCCCAGCCCACCATTGCCGAGCCCCGCCTCCGCCTCCCATTCGCCGATCTCCTCCAGCCGCAGGCCCACATTCTCCAGCGCCTCGCGAAACGCCCCGGCGCACTGCATGTTGAGCAGCGCGTTGCCCAGCGTGCGGCCGATCAGGAACTCCATCGACAGGTAATAGACCCGCTTGGCATCCTGCAGATAGTAGCGGCGCATCGAGTCCATCCACTGCGAGGTCAGGAGATCCCTGACCACATGCGCCAGCGCCAGAAACCAGTCGCGCTGGCTGGTATCCACCGGATCCTTGCCGAGCAGATACATCAGCCGCTGCACCAGGGCCTGCTCCAGGCCGGTCAGGTTCTCGTCGGGATGGGAGAGTTCGGGGATACGGGTATCCATGGGTATGCCGCAAGATGGGGAATGGGGAAGGATGGCGCGCCCGTCAGGTTCGGCTTGTCGCGGCGCGGAGACACGATTATCCCGCATCCGGGGCCAAGCGGGCGCCGCAACGAGGCAATGGCCCGTTCCTCAGGCCAGCATGGCCCAGGCTATGGCGCCGTAACGGGCGCCCTTGCCGAGGGCGATCAGCAACATGGAGCTCGCCAGCGGCAGGCGCAGCCAGCCGGCGGCGAAGCAGAAGCCATCGCCCACCAGCGGCAGCCAAGACAGCAGCAACAGAGGCCTGCCCCAGCGGCGCACCCGCAGGACCGCGGCGCGGCGGCGGGCATCGAGCGGCCGGTCGGCCGGATAGCGCCGGCTCAGCCAGTAGCCCAATCCCCAGGTCGTCAGCGCCCCCAGGGTATTGCCGACCGTCGCCACCGCGACCAGCTGCGCGGCCGCCCCGTGCGACTGGCTGATCAGGTAGGCCAGCACCGCCTCGGACCCGCCGGGTGCCAGGGTGGAAGAAATGAAGGCGCTGAGGAACAGCCCCCCCAGGCCGGCGGAACCGCCCGCCATGTCTGTCATGTCCATCAAGGTCGGATGCTCCGGAATGTGCGCCTCGCCGTTCCCCGCCATGCCGGGCGGCAGGCCCGGGTACCGGGAAGCGGGCATGTCCCGGGGCAGCCGGCACGATGATGCCGGTCAGGCCGGCCCCGCGCGCCCCGGCACGGTACGGCCCAGCCCTTCATGGTTCGCCGCTGCGCTCCACCGCTCCTGGGGCGTAGCCGGTGAGTTCGACATAGCCGCGGCCCAGGCGGCGACGGGTCGTGGCATCGAGCACATCGACGGCGCCCTCCCAGTAGTGCGCGTCGTGGCGGAATTCCTGGTCGGCCAGGACAGGACGGATTTCCCATGTCTGCCCCGTGGGCTTCACGGTCAACCGCCAGGCCGCTGGGTAATCGTAACCGCCGGGGCTGCGCCAGTGGTCCAGCACCGCCAGCGTCACGTCCTCGTGCGCCAGATGACGCCCCGCACCCTCGGCCGCGAACAGCGCGCCGGAACTCAGCGGATCGTCCCCGCCATTGCGGCGCCGCATGCGGAAGTACATGAGATCACGGCCATCGTCCAGTTGCAGCGAGAACCAGTCCCAACCAGCCTGGTCCGGCGCGAGCATGCTGGTGCTCCATTCGCGGTCCAGCCAGGCAAGGCCGTCGACCGGCCATGTCGTCCCGGCGAGACGCACCTGCCCCCTGGCCTGCAGGCGCGTCATCGAATAATAGTAGGAGGCGTTGCCGGGCTCCGCGCTTTTCTGGCTCAGCCCGCGATCGCCCTGCAGGACGGGTGGCTTCCGGGGCGTGAGTTCGAGCGCCAGGGCGACATCCCCCTGCGCCGCGGTCAGACGCCACACCGTCGGCGCATCCGCCGGGGCTTCGATGCGCCAGTCGTCCAGCCAGACGCGAAACGGCTCGGCCTGCGCGCCCGCGAGACCGATGGCCTCGCGCGACAGGCGCTGGAACGCGGTATAGCGCCGGCCGGCGACATCGGTAAGGGCGAAATGGGCCATCCAGGCGTCCTGTCCGGCCCAGCGGGAAGCGCCCGGCCGCCGGCCATGCCGCAGCCCGTGGCGGAAAAAGGTGATCTGGAAGCCGAAGCGCCGGCTTCCGGGCCCCTCCAGATTGCCGGTCACATACCACCACTCATCGCGGAAATCGGGGTGCGGGCCATGGTCGGCGGGGAAGGCGAGCGGCCGCACCGCCAGCGCCCGCGCGAAGCCCTGCGTGTCGGCCTGATGCAGCGTGGCCGCCACACCCTCACCCGGCGGCACTGGCGCCTCACAGCCCGGCAGGCTCAGCAGCGCCAGCAGGATGCCGGCAATGCGCCAGGTCGTCATGGCCTCATTCCTCCCGCAAGGCCAGTGCCGGCGCTATCCGCATGGCCCGCCGCGCCGGGTAGAGCCCGGCCAGCAGCGCCGCCAGCAGCGCCAGCGCCACCGCCAGGAACAGAGGCGGCCCGGAAACCGTCAGCGCCATGGTCCAGCCGAAGGAGCGCAGATTGATGACCTGCACCAGGGCCACCGCCACGGCCAGCCCCAGCGGCACCGCGAGACATCCCGCGATCAGCCCCATGCAGCCGGTCTGCAACAGCACCAGTGCCCCCGTCTGCCGGGGCGTCAGGCCGATCGCGCGCAACACCGCCAGTTCGCGGCCGCGCTCGGTCTGCAGGGCCAGAAGGGCGCTGACGATGCCGATGAAGGCGACCCCCACCGCCAGCAGGCGCAGTACCTGGGTGATGGCGAAGGTGCGCTCGAAGGTCTCCAGCGACGCGGCGCGGATCTCGCGGTTGGAGCGCACCATCAGCGGCTCGCCGAGCGCCGCCAGCCGCCGCTCGACCTCGGCACGCACGCTGGCGAAATCGGCGCCCGGCGCCAGGTACAGGCCCAGCGTGGTGCTGGCGGCAGCCGGCCAGTAGCGCTCGAACAGCCGCCGGTGCATCACGATCAGGCCCTGATCGGACCGATAGTCGAAGAAGATGCCGGCCACCGGCAGGCTCACCGGCCCGCTGGGCGTGCCCAGCCCGACGGGGTCGCCGACCCTGAGCCGATGCCGCTGCGCGTAGGGCTCCGAGACCAGGAGACCTTCCAGCTCGGGAAACCGCGCCCACAGCCGGCGGCCATCGCCGTCGCGGAAGCGGAAGCCGGGCCGGTCGAGGTAGGGCGGGTCCAGCACCAGCAATTCGCTTTCGCCGAGCGAGGTGTCGAGGAACAGCCGCCGCCCGGGGCTCAGCCGGTCGACACCGGGAATCCCGGCCAGTTGCCCGGCGAGGTCCGGCGGCAGGGGCGGGCTGGCGCGCGAGGTCGAGCTGGGCGCGGCGATATAGATATCGGCTTGCAGGATCTGCTCCAGCCATTCGGCGATGGTGCCACGGAAACTCTCGATCATGGTGCCGACGCCAATGCTGACCGCTACGGCGATGGTCAGCGCGGCGATCGCCAGCCCCGTGCGGCTGAGGGAAGCCGCAATGCCGCGCACGGCGAGACGGAGCAGCCAGGCCCGGCCTGGCCCCTGCCGTGCACCGGCCACTGCCGTCCCCCACCGGGCGGCAAGGCGTGTGCCGGCGACCAGCGCCAGCGGCGTCAGCAGCCCATACCCCAGCAGCAGCAGGAACACCCCGGCGATGGCCGGCGCCAGACCCGGCAGGTCCACCGTCAGCAAGGCGCCGGCCCCGAGCAGGGCGAGGACGGCGACCGCGCCCAGCCAGGGCAGGGCCCGCCGCATCGAGTGCTCGGCGCCGGAGCGGGCCCGGGTCAGGATCGGCGAGGTCAGCGCCGCCTCGACGGCCGGTCCCAGGGCCGCCAGCACCGCGACGGCCACGCCCAGGCCGGCGCCGCTGGCCAGCACCAGCGGGTCGACGATGAGTTCGCTGACGGTCAGCACAAAATAGAGATCGTTGATGGTGCGCGTAACCATGTGCAGCAGCGCGCGGGCGGCCAGCCCGCCGAGCGCCAGCCCCAGGGCGCTGCCGAGCAGCCCGAGCAGCGCGGCTTCCAGCAGGATCTCCGCCAGCAGCTGCCGGCCGGTCGCGCCCAGCAGGCGCAGGGATGCCAGCAGCTCGCGCCGCTGCAGTACCGAGAAGGCCATGGTGTTGTAGATCAGGAACGACCCGACCAGCAGCGCCAGCAGGCTCATGGCGCGGAGGTTCAGCTCGAAGGCCGCCGTCATGTTCTGCGTCGCGCTCTGCCGGCCGGCGGCGGAGGCCAGGGTGACGCCAGGCGGCAACAGCGCCCGAACCCGCGCCTCGCTGGCGGATGATCCGTCCAGCACCAGATCGATGCGATCCAGCCAGCCGACGCGCCCCAGCAGTTCCTGCGCGGTCGCCATGTCAGCCAGGATGACGCCTTCCAGCGCCGGATCGGGCGGCCCGTCGGCCTCGATCAGGCCGACCACCCGCAGCCGCTGCGGCTGGGTCGCCAGGGTGACTTCCAGGGTGTCGCCGACGCGCACCCCCAGCCGTCCGGCACTGACCGCGGACAGCAACACGCTGCCCGGCTCCGTCAGCAGCCGCAGGCTCGAGTCGCCGCGCGAGGCGCGGGCAAAGCGGCTGCCGGCGTTGCGCTCGGCAAAGGGATCGAAGCCCACCAGCCGCAGGGTCGTCCCGGCCAGGCTGGCGAATCCCTCGATGGCCGGCGCGCTCTCGTGCAAGCCCGCCTCGGTGCGAAGACGCGCGAACAGAGCCTCCGGCAGGCCATCCGGCCCGTGGCTGCGGATATGGTGGGTGTAGTGGCCGGTCAGCGCCGCCATGGACAGGGCGAATGCCCTGTGCGTGCTGGTCGCGGCCAGGTCGATGGATATCACCATCGCCACCCCCAGGGCGACGCCAAGCACGGCCAGCAACCCCTGCAGGGGATGGCGGACGAAGTGCCGCCGGTTGGCCCGGCCCAGGAGCGACACGCTCACGCGACCGGCGCGATGCGGCCGTCCACCAGCCGGACACGGCGATCGGCGCGGCGCGCGACCTCGGCGCTGTGCGTCACCAGGATCAGCGTGCGCCCACGCGCCCGCACCAGCCGGTCGAGCAGGTCCAGCACCTGCTCGCCGGTCGCGGCGTCGAGGTTACCGGTCGGCTCGTCGGCCAGCACCAGCGGCGGCTGGTGAACCAGCGCCCGGACGATGGCGACCCGCTGCTGTTCGCCGCCGGAGAGCCGGTCGGGGTAACTCTCGGCACGCTCCCCGAGCCCGACCTCCGCCAGCAGGGCCAGCGCCGCCGGCCGTCCCCGGGGTTCGGTCACGCCGTTCAGCTCCAGCGGCAGCAGGACATTCTCGATCACCGTCAAGGTTGGAATCAGGTTGAAGAACTGGTAGATGAAACCGACCTGCCGCCGCCGCCACAGGGTTCGCGCCGGTTCGCCGAGGGCGGCCAGATCGGTCTCGCCGAAACGGATCGTCCCCGCCTGCGGCAGATCCAGCCCGCCGATCAGGTGCATCAGCGTCGACTTGCCCGACCCGCTCTGGCCGATGAGGGCAAGCTGTTCCCCTTCGTCAACGTCGAGGTCCACGCCCCGCAATACCGTCCGCCAGGCACCGGCTTCGCGGTAACCATGGGAAACCTGCCGGAGATGCAGCAATCGTTTCATCGTTTCTTCCATGAGTTCACGATAACGACCTCAAGACAGGCGGCGCGGCCTTGGTGAATCGGGCGCAATACAGGCCTGACCAGGGTTTCCCCCATGCCGGCAAGGGATTCCACCCGGCCCATGGACGGCGCGATGGCAAGCGCGCGAATCCCGTATCGTCCAGGTCCAGGAAACCCTCTTTCGCTTGCGCCGAACGGGAGAGGCCGGCATATCCCGCCATACCGGATGCCGGATTGCGCCCATGACTCGCCCTGCGGGGCAAACCCGGCTGCCGGCCGGGCGGGCCGAGCGGAAACCGCCCATGGCAAGACCCGGATATCGCCCGGCTTATGGCACAGGCGCGCCCGACCCCGCCCCAGGAAGTCTCGCCCCTTGCCCGCCGGTCGCAAACCCTGGCTGAGTGCCCGCGGGATACCCCTGGTATGTCGTCCGCTCGCATCCCCCACCATGATAGTATCGCGCGGTTGGCCGCAGCGGCTCTCCAATACCGGTAACAGCCGGTGGCACAACAGCTCTCGCATAACAACAACAAACCGGAGGATGACGATGAGTCTCGATTTTTCGCGCTTGCTCAAACGGGAATTCAATATCGGCAAGAAGGACCAGCAAATCCGCCTGGGCGTCGGTGTCGGCCTCATGATCCTGGCCTCCATCATGGAAAGCGGCCTGCTGATGCTGGCGGGTCTCGTGGTCGCGACAATGGCGCTACTGAAGTGGTGTCCGGCCTACTCGTTGCTGGGCAGGAGCACCGTGGGTCCGGAGGACAAGCCACCGGTCGTCTAGGCCACTGGCCGGCAAGGACCGAGCCGCCCTCCGCGGGCGGCTCCCGTCACCATGCCACGCCACCCAGCAGCGGGAAGATCCCTGAATCACCGCTGCTCTGACACCCGGGAAGGCGAAAAATCCGCCTGCGGCGGCAACACCGCCAGCAACGCCTCGATCGCCCCCTCATCCAGCCGGTCCGACAACCGGTCGTCGAGACTCCCGCGCACCGCCTCTTCCTGCCCCGCCAGCACGCTCCGGCAGCGCGCGATTTCCGGCAGCAGCGAGTCGCTCGCCGCCGCAACCGCCCGGCGCAGGTCCGCCAGCGACAAGTCCGCGGCCGCCGCCGTCGGGCTCCGGGCCTGAATCTGCCGGGCCTGCGCCATCAGTACCTGGAACAGACGCCCGGCCGCCGCCTCGTCCAGCCCCGCGCGCCCGGCATCCGCACGGACCCGCGCCAGCACCTGGCGCTCCTGCGCCGGGTCGCTGATCGGCAGTCGCACGCGGCGCTTCACGGCGGCGACCCGCGGCATCAGCGACAAGCGCAGGTCGATGGCCACCGCCAGGGCCCGGGCGCACCAGCCCGCCGGCGACGCCGCGGCGCCCGCCAGCAGCTGCCGCTGGCGCAGCGCGGCCAGCCCGCCGCTGGCTTCCTGCCGGGCCAGCCAGTCATCGATATCCCGGCGCAGCGGCAGCCGATCGAGCGGCATGGCCAGCGCCTTCAGATCGCTGGTAAAGGGCCCCAGCTGCCGGACACCGGACCAGCGGCCCGCCTCGTGAATGTCCGAAACCACCGCCTCGACCCCGCCGCGCGCCAGCGCCTCGCGCAAGCGGCGGTTGTCGTCCAGGGGGCGCAGTTCGGCATGCCGGAAGCGGCTCCGCGCAACCCGCTCCAGATGGCCGCCGGCATTGACCGCGATGCGCCGCCCCGGCCGGTCCAGGGCGGCCAGCGTCGGCAGCTCCGCGGCATCCTCGGCGCGTATCACTGCCACCGCGCCGCTGGACGCATAGGGCCGGGAAAAGGCCATCGCCGACGCCCGGTCGCCGCGCAGGGTGATGCCGCAGACCGCGAGATCCAGCCGCCCCTCGGCCATCA
Source organism: Methyloparacoccus murrellii (assembly GCF_054657115.1). NCBI lineage: Bacteria > Pseudomonadati > Pseudomonadota > Gammaproteobacteria > Methylococcales > Methylococcaceae > Methyloparacoccus > Methyloparacoccus murrellii. Next base: position 36,238 of record NZ_BAAHXD010000014.1, read on the forward strand.
GTTTCGACAGCTCGCCCCACCGGTAGGGTCGCAGGCTCACCGGCCGGCCAAGATCGGCGGACAGCTGTCGCAGGAGTTCGATGTCGAAACCCGAGTAGCCCTGCCACGTGCCCGGACCGGGCCGGGCCTCGCAGAAGGGCGGGTAGTCGCCGCTGACACCCACGATGATCGGTGGCGCTGGCATGTCCGGCCGGGGTGCCGGCGGCGTCGAACAGGCCGGCAGCAGGGCGAAGGCCAGGATGGCCGTTATCCGGCGGCAGGTAGGTTTGAGGGTATCGGGCAGCATGACGACAGGCGCGGAATCGGGCAAGGGAATCAGGATCGGGGATAATGACGCGAACCGCAACCGGAGATTCCCCGCATGTCTCGATTACGCGCCGGCTTTTCGGGCCTGCAGCGGCAAATCGGCAGCTTCGGCCTGCTGACGCTGGCCCTGCTGCTGATGATGCTGATCCGGCCGTTCCTGGACGAGGACGGTGAAGGCGGCCTGCTGACCGATCTGCTGTTTCTCGGCACCTTCCTGGCCGGCATCTACGCGGTCCGGCGCCAGCGCTACAACTACCGGCTGGCCATCGGCATCGCCTCCGTCAGCCTCGTCGGCCGCGTCCATCTGCACCTCAGCGACGCCGAGCTGATCCCCATCGTCGTCAGCCTGTCGTCCCTGCTGTTCCTGCTGCACGCCCTCGTCAACGTGGCAGGCTACATCTGGACGGAACGACGCCGCGTGACACATGACGTCATCTTCGCCGCTGTCTGCGCCTATCTGCTGCTGGGCCTCGTCTGGGCCTATGTCTACGAGTTTCTGGCCATGGGCATGCCCGACGCCTTCCATGGCCCCGTCGCCACCCTGAACCGCGACGATTTCACCTATTTCAGCTTCGTGACCCTCGCGACCCTGGGGTATGGCGATATCGTGCCCATGTCCCGCCCGGCACGCGCGCTGGCCGTGATCGAGGCGGTCAGCGGCCAGCTGTACCTGGCCATCCTCATCTCGCGCCTGGTCGGCGCCCATGTGGGCCAGCTGCAGAAAGCGGCGCCCGCGCCCAGGACAGACCCTCATCGCCACGACGCACCATGAACCTGAACACCACGCTCAAGACCACCCCCCTGCATGCCCGGCACCGGGCGCTGGGCGCCCGGATGATGGATTTCGGCGGCTGGGACATGCCGCTGAGCTACGGCTCGCAGATCGAGGAGCATCTGGCCGTGCGCCAGGACGCCGGGCTGTTCGACGTCAGCCACATGCTGCCGGTGGACATCGCCGGTCCCGGCGCCGAGGACTTCCTGCGGCATCTGCTGGCCAACGATGTGGCCAGACTGCGCACGCCCGGCCAGGCGCTCTACAGCTGCATGCTCAATGCCCATGGCGGCGTCATCGACGACCTAATCGTCTATCGCCGGTCGGCCAGCCAGTATCGGCTGATCGTCAACGCCGGCACCGCCGACAAGGATCTGGCCTGGCTGGAGCAGCAGCGACAGGCGCGACACAGCGACCTAGCCATCCAGGCGCGCCGCGACCTGGCCCTGCTCGCCATCCAGGGTCCGCGGGCGCGGGACAGGGTCTGGCAGGCCCTGCCGGAAATCCGGCCCGCCACGGACGCCCTCGCGCCCTTCCAGGCCGCCGAGACCGGACCCTGGTTCGTCGCCCGCACCGGCTACACCGGCGAGGACGGCTTCGAGATCCTGCTGCCCGCCGGGCTGGCCGAGACTACCTGGCAGGCCCTGACGGCGGCCGGCATCCGGCCGGCCGGCCTCGGCGCGCGCGACACCCTGCGGCTGGAAGCCGGGATGAACCTCTACGGCCAGGACATGGACGAGGACACCTCGCCACTGGATGCCGGACTCGGCTGGACGGTAAGGCTGGACGACGGGCGGGACTTCATCGGCCAGTCCGCCCTGCGGGCGCAGGGGCAGCGCCACCGCCTGCTCGGTCTGGTGCTGACGCAGCGCGGCATGCTCCGGGCCGGTCAGTCGGTCGCCACCGAACACGGCCCCGGGCATATCACCAGTGGCAGCTTTGCGCCGACCTTGCAACAATCCATTGCCCTGGCACGCCTGCCGCTGGCATCCCGGCCGGGTGACACCGTGGCGGTCGACATCCGTGGACGCCCGGCCCCGGCCCGCGTCGTGCCGCCGCCGTTCGTCCGGCATGGCAAGATTCTCGTTTGAAACCGCACCATCCGACAGGAGATTTCATGTCCCAGATCCCCGCCAGCCTCAGGTACACCGATAGCCACGAGTGGGTCCGCCACGAAAGCGATGGCAGCCTCACGATCGGCATCACCGACCATGCCCAGGAAGCCCTCGGGGACCTGGTCTACATCGAACTGCCGGCTGTCGGCACCACGGTTGCCGCCCGCAAGGACATCATCGTCGTGGAATCGGTCAAGGCCGCCTCCGATGTCTACGCCCCGGTGGCCGGCACCGTCATCGCCGTCAACGAAGCGCTGGCGGCGGCTCCCGAGGCGCTCAACCAGGATGCCTACGCGGCCTGGCTGATCCGGTTGCAACCGGACGATCCGGCCGATCTCGACGGGCTGCTGGATGCCGAGGGCTACCGCGCCCTCGTCGAACCAACCTGAGCTGGCGGTCATGACCGGACAGCCGCGCCTCGACGAGCTGACCCAGGAGGACGCCTTCCTCGCCCGGCACCTAGGGCCAAGCGCCGCGGAGGTCGCCGGCATGCTGTCGGTCCTCGGGCTCGCCAGCCTGGATGAGCTGATCGACCAGGCGGTGCCGGAAAGCATCCGCCTGCGGCAACCCCTGGCACTGCCCGGTCCGCGCCGGGAGGATCGCGCCCTGGCCGATCTCGCGGCGCGGGCCCGGCACAACCGTGTGCAGCGCTCGCTGATCGGCATGGGCTACCACGGCACCGTCATGCCGTCGGTCATCCGCCGCAACGTCCTGGAAAACCCCGGCTGGTATACCGCCTACACGCCCTACCAGCCGGAAATTGCCCAGGGCCGGCTCGAGGCCCTGCTGAACTACCAGCAGCTGGTGGTCGATCTCACCGGGCTGGACATCGCCAACGCCTCGCTGCTGGACGAGGCAACGGCCGCCGCCGAAGCCATGGCCATGGCGCGACGGCTGTCGAAGTCGGACTCCAGGCGGTTCTTCGTCGACGAATACAGCTTCCCGCAGACCCGAGCCGTCCTCGAGACCCGGGCCCGCTATCTCGGCTTCGAGCTGGTCAGCGGACCGCTCGCGACCGCGGCGCAGAGCAACTGCTTCGGCGCCCTGCTGCAATATCCCGACGACCGGGGCCTGGTCGCCGATCTCGGCCCGGCCATCGCCGGCCTCAAGGCCAGCGGGGCGATCGTCGCGGTGGCCTGCGATCCGATGGCCCTGGTGCTGCTGAAATCCCCCGGCGCACTGGGTGCCGACATCGCCCTCGGCTCCGTGCAGCGCTTCGGCCTGCCGATGGGTTATGGCGGCCCGCATGCCGCCTTCTTCGCCACCCGCGAGGACTGCGTGCGTTCGATGCCGGGCCGCATCATCGGCGTTGCGCGCGACGCGCGCGGCAGGACCGCGCTGCGCATGACCCTGCAAACCCGCGAGCAGCACATCCGCCGCGAGAAGGCCAACTCCAACATCTGCACTTCGCAGGTGCTGCTGGCCAACCTGGCCGGCTTCTATGCCACCTACCACGGTCCCGAGGGCCTGCGCACCATCGCCCGCCGCATCCATCGCCTGGCCGCCCTGTTCGCGGCGGGCCTGCGCGCGGCCGGCATCGCGGTCCGGCACCGGCACTTCTTCGATAGCGTCCGCTTCGATGCCGGCGAGCGGACGCCGGCGCTCCACGACATCCTGACCGGGGCCGGCTACAACCTGCGCCGGCTGGATGATGGCGGACTGGCGGCGGCCTTCGACGAGACGGTGACGCCGGAGGCGCTGGCACAGCTGCTGAGCCTGATCACCGGCCGGGAAGCCGACCTCGAACGGCTGGATGCGGAAGTCATCGCGACCGGCGAGAACCTGCCGCCGGCGCTGCTGCGCCAGGATGCCATCCTCAGCCATCCCGTGTTTCACCGGCACCGCACCGAGCATGGCATGCTGCGCTATCTGAAGGCATTGCAGAACCGCGATCTGGCGCTGGATCACGCCATGATCCCGCTGGGTTCCTGCACCATGAAGCTGAACCCGGCCAGTGCCATGATCCCGGTCGGCTGGCCCGAATTCGCCGACCTGCACCCTTTCGCGCCGGCCGATCAGGCGGCCGGCTATCGCCAGCTGCTCGACGATCTGACGGCCTGGCTGACGGCCATCACCGGCTTCGATGCCATCTCCCTGCAACCCAATTCGGGCGCCCAGGGCGAATATGCCGGGCTGGTCGGCATCCGCCGCTACCATGACAGCCGCGGCGAGGTACAGCGCGATATCTGCCTGATTCCGCAGTCCGCGCACGGCACCAATCCCGCCAGCGCCCATCTCTGCGGGCTGGAGGTGGTGGTCGTGGCCTGCGATGCCCAGGGCAACGTGGACATCGCCGACCTGGAGCGCAAGGCGGCAGAGCACACCGGCCGGCTGGCGGCACTGATGATCACCTATCCTTCCACCCACGGCGTGTTCGAGGAGGCAATCCGCGACATCTGCGCCATCGTGCATCGCCACGGCGGGCAGGTGTACCTGGACGGCGCCAATCTCAACGCGCTGGTGGGGCTGGCCCGGCCCGCCGACATGGGCGCGGATGTCTGCCACATGAACCTGCACAAGACCTTCGCCATCCCGCACGGCGGCGGCGGCCCCGGCATGGGGCCGATCGGCCTTGCGGCCCATCTCGCGCCGTTCATGCCCGGCCACCCGGCACCTGGCCCGGAACAATGCGGGCAGGGCGCGGTGAACGCGGCGCCCCATGGCTCGGCCTCGATCCTGCCGATCACCTGGATGTACCTGGCGATGCTGGGCGGCACCGGCCTGGTGCAGGCCAGCCGCATCGCCATTCTCAACGCCAACTACCTGGCCACGCGGCTGGGCGAGCATTACCCGGTGCTCTACAGCGGCCGCCGGGGTCGGGTCGCGCATGAATGCATCCTCGACATCCGGCCCATCCGGGCGGCGACCGGCATCGCCGAGATCGATATCGCCAAGCGGCTGATGGACTATGGCTTTCATGCGCCGACGGTCAGCTTTCCGGTGCCGGGCACTATCATGATCGAGCCCACCGAGTCGGAAACCCGGGCGGAACTGGATCGCTTCGTCGAGGCCATGGCGGGCATCCGCGCTGAGATCCGCAAGGTCGAGTCCGGTCTCTGGCCCGCCGACGACAACCCCCTGAAACGGGCCCCGCACACACAGGCCGATGTGGTCGCGGACGACTGGAAACGTCCCTACAGCCGCGCGGAGGCCGTCTTCCCCCTGCCCTGGCTGCGCGCCAACAAATTCTGGCCCAGCGTCAACCGCATCGACGAGGTCTGGGGCGACCGCCACCTGCAATGCAGCTGCCCGCCCACCGCGTCCTACGACACTGGCGCTGCGCCGCCCGGCCCGGCCGCCTGAGGAGGCCGGCCGCGACAAACCCGCGCCCTCTGCCGATTCGCGCCAGGCAAATCCGCCCTGGGATACCTTCATCGTCCAGCCACCCGGAGTCGTCCATGAAACGCCTGATCTTCCTCGCCCTGTCCCTGCTGTCCCTGAGCACGCCCATGTCCCATGCCGCCGACACCCCTCTGACCTACGACCGCATCAACCTCGGCGCCGCCGCCCAAGGCAAGGCCGCCAACGATCTGCTGGTCGCCGTGCTGTTCCAGCGCAGCGAGGGCCCGCAGGCCGAACCGCTGGCGGCCGACGTCAACAAGGCCATCGCTGCGGCCGTGGAACAGGCGCGCAAGGTCGCGGAGGTATCCGTGCAGACGCTGAACTACCAGACGCAACCGACCTACCAGAACCAGAAGGTCAACGGCTGGAGCGTGCAGCAGTCCATCCGGCTGGAAAGCCGCAGTCCGGAAAAGCTCGGCCGGCTGATCGGCGAGTTGCAGAAAACCCTGAAGGTCGAATCCGTCAGCTACGAGATCTCGCCCGAAAGCCTGCATGCCACCCAGGACCGGCTGATCTCGGAGGCCCTCAAGGCCTTTCAGCTGCGGGCCGAGCGCATCACCCAGGATCTGGGCCGCAAGCGCTACCGCCTGGTCAACCTGGATGTGAACACCGCCGGCTCGGCGCCGCCGCCCGCCTTCCGGATGGCCCCACGGGCCATGGTGGCGGAAACCGCCAGCCCCGCACTGGAGGCGGGCGAACAGACCGTGACCGTCACCGTGCAGGGCACCATCGAGCTGCAGGCGGACTGAGCCGATGCCCCGCCGCCCCGGCCTCAACGGGCAAATCCTGCTGGCGGCGCTGGCCGGCCTCCTGGTCGGCGTCTACCTGAACCTGGCCGCCGACGACAGCCCGGCGCGCGCCGTCTGGCTGCCGCCACTGCAACTGCTGGGCGGGCTGTTCGTCGATCTGCTGAAGATGGTCCTGGTGCCGCTGGTACTGGCGTCGGTCGCCTCGGGCGTCGCCAGCCTCGGCGATCACGAACAGTCGGACCGCATCTGGCGCACGACCCTCTTGTACTACCTCGGCACCACAGCGCTGGCAGCCGGCCTGGGACTGGGGCTGATGAACCTGTTCGCGCCCGGCCAGGGACTGAGCCTGGCGATGTTCCGCGACGCCATGGGCAGCGGCCCGGCGCTGGCGCCGCTGGGGTTGGGGGAATTTCTGACGCATTTCCTGCACGGACTCTTCGTCAATCCCTTCAAGGCGATGGCGGAAGGCGCGGTGATGCCGACGGTGGTTTTCGCCCTGCTGCTGGGACTGGCCATCGCCCGCCTGGGCGAGTCGGCGAGCCGCCTGCGGCAGCTGCTGGACGATGCCCTGAACGTGATGCTGGTGCTGATCGGCGGCATCATGCGCCTGGCGCCCATCGGTGTCTTCGCCCTGCTGGCGCATCTGGTCGCCACCCAGACCACGGCCCTGTTCGCCAGCCTTGCCGGCTTCATCGCCGTCGCCGTCGGCGGCCTCCTGATCCACGGCCTGGTGCTGCTGCCGGGCCTCCTCTGGCTGCTGACCCGCCATCGGCCGCGCGCTTTCTACGGACATGCGCAGGAAGCCCTGCTGACCGCCTTCGCCACCTGTTCCAGTTCCGCCACCCTGGCGGTAACCCTGCGCGTCGCCTGCGAGCATCTGCGGGTGGCGCCCCGGGTCGCCCGCTTCGTGCTGCCGCTGGGCGCGACCGTCAACATGGACGGCACGGCACTCTACGAGGCGGGCGCGGCGCTGTTCGTCGCCAACCTGGCCGGCGTGGAGCTGAACCTGCTGCAACAGCTGGTGGTCTGCCTGATGGCGATGCTGGCCTCGGTCGGCGCCCCGGGACTGCCCAGCGCCGGCATGGTCACCATGGTCATGGTCCTGCAATCGGTGGGACTGCCGGTCGAAGCCATCGGCATCCTGTTGCCCATCGACCGCCTGATCGATGCCGTGCGCACGGCCGTCAACGTCGAGGGCGATCTGGTGGGTTCGCTCATCGTCCACCGGGTCAGCGGCCTGCCCGCCGACGACTGAGATACGCTACCTGGCTGCCCCGCCGACCGTGCCGGACGGGTTGGCAGGCCGGTAATCAGGCCATTCCGACCAGTGCCCGGAAACCTGCGGACGGGACGAGAGGGCATGGTCGAAGGCCGGCTTGTTCTGGATCATGGCGCGGGCAAAGCTGGCGGCGACGGCCGTCAGCTTCTGCACGACGGCTTCCTTGCGGGCCTCCGGGGCCATGCCCTGCGGCAACAGCAGCAGGTCGCTGAAGCGCCCGACGGGGATTTCCAGCGCGCCGTTCTGCAGCCGGTGGCAAAGTCCCAGGGCCAGATAGACGAGATCGCCGTTTGCCGCCGGCAAAGGCTGGGTATCCAGCAGGACCTGGATGCCGTACTGGCGTCCCGGAAAGGCGGTGGCGAACCCCTGGCCGATGCCCTGGCCCAGGGCCTGCTGGATCTCGCTGTCGAGCAGCGGGGTGTCGGAATGGGTGATGCTGGCTTCCCAGTTGACGGCCTGGGCCAGCATCGGCAGCAGAACAAGGAGGCATCCGGACAGTATCTTCATCGTGACCATCATGCGCGGGCTGCTTGGCACCATCGGGCCGGCCTGCCCCGCGGTGCGGCCGGCCCTGCGCATCTTACCCGCGCCGCGCCCACCGGGGCCATTCCGGTAAAATCCGGCATCGTCCCCGCTTTCCCATCCCCATCATGCAAACGCCTTTCCCCCAACCTGTTTCCGCCCTGCTGGCATCGCTCTGGCGCTGGTTCGACCGCAACTTCATCGAGCTGGGCCGCGAGCTGCGCATCAGCTACCTGCCACCGCTGATGGTGTACCTGGCGGCCGGCATTTCCGGGCTCACGGCCATCGTCGGCACCTTCTTCGTCAAGGAATACCTGGGTCTCTCGGCCGAGTTCCTCGCCGGCCTGTCGTTCTGGGCCATGCTGCCGTGGACGCTGAAGCTGCCGGTAGGCCACCTGGTCGACCTCATCTGGCGCTACAAGGGTGGGCTGGTGTTTCTCGGCGCCGGCCTGATCGCCACCAGCCTGCTGATCATGCTCGGCCTGCTCCACGACCGGGCGGCCATGGAGGCCATCCTGCCGGCCGGCAGCTGGTATGTGCTGAGCGTGTTGCTGGCACCGGTCGGCTATGTGATCCAGGACGTCGTCGCCGATGCCATGACCGTGGAGGCCGTGCCCACCGTCAACGAGGCCGGCCGCCCCTATCCGGAGGACGAGCAGCGCCTGATGCATGCAACCATGCAGACGCTGGGGCGCGTCGCCATCATCGCCGGCACGCTGATCGTGGCGCTGGTCAACGTGCTGATGTTCAACGGCGTCGAGGGCATGTCCGAGGCCGACAAGATCGCCATCTACCGCAGGCTCTACCTGATGGCGCTGATCATCCCCGCCACGTCCTGTTTCGGCGTGGCTTTCGCTGCCCATCTGCAGCGCCGCCAGCGGCAGGATCTGCGCCGGCTCGGCTACTCGACGGCGGAGATCGCCGCCATGACCGCGGTACACGAGACGCGCACGTCGCCGAACTGGTGGATTCTTGGCGGCGGCATCGCCTTCGCGGCCGGAACCGTCGCGGTAGGGCTGGCCGATCTCGCCTTCGGCCAGGAAATCATCTTCACCATCTCCATGGGCATCATTCTGGCGCTGATGCACCAATTGACCAACGACATGGCGCCCGCCGCCCGTTCGACGCTGGTCGGCACCGCGGTGTTGATCTTCTTCTTTCGTGCCGTGCCGACCCCCGGTCCCGGCTCCAGCTGGTGGATGATCGACGTGCTCAGCTTCGACCAGTCCTTCATGGCCCGGCTGTCGCTGATCGGCAGCGTGCTCAGCCTGGCCGGGCTGTTCCTGTTCCGCCGCTTCATGGCCGAGCGCTCCATCGCCGCCGTGGTGGCGCTGCTGACCTTGATCGGTGCGGCGCTGTCGCTGCCGGTCATCGGCATGTATTACGGGCTGCACGAGTGGACCGTGCGCCTGACCGGCGGCCTGGTTGACGCGCGCTTCATCGCTATCGTCGATACGGCGCTGGAATCGCCGCTGGGCCACATCGCCATGGTGCCCATGCTGGCCTGGATCGCCCACGCCGCGCCCAGCCATCTGAAGGCGACCTTCTTCGCCGTCATGGCCTCGTTCACCAATCTGTCCCTGGCGCTCAGCCAGCTGGGCACCAAATACCTGAACCAGATCTATACCGTCACGCGCGAGGTCCGGGATGCCGCCACCGGCCAGGTCAGCGTCCCGGCCGACTACAGCGAACTGGGCCAGCTGCTGATGGTGGTGACGATCATCGGCCTGGCGGTGCCGTTCGCCGCCATCGGCGCGGTACGCCTGTTCCGGCTGCGCAGCGTCTGACGGGGCCGGCCGGACGCCATGACACGCGCCGGTGCCCGCAACGCCATCGTGTACAATCCGCCGCATCCCGAAGCCGCTCCCGCCGACCTCATGCTCGCCTTTCTCCGCCTGCTGCAAGAGCGGTACCGCGCCCTCGCCGACGCCGCGCCAGGCACCGTACCCGGCCGCCGCGAAGCCCTGGCGCCGCTGCTGCCCTCGCTGGGTTTCGCCGAGGCCGTGCTGGAAAAACTGGCGTGGCTGGAAGGACAACAGCCCGCGCCGCCGCTGCAGATCGCCATCCTCGGCCCCACCCAGGCCGGCAAGAGTTCGGCGATGAACTGGCTCGCGGGCCTGGAGCTGGCCAGCATCAGCCCCCTGGCCGGCTTTACCGTGCATGCCCAGGGCTTCGCGCTCGCACCGGTGTCGGCGCCGCTGCTGCGGGATCTGGAAGGCTATTTCCACGGTTACCGCCGCCTGCCCCGGGAAATGCTGGACGCCACCCGGCTGGACAGCTTCAGCCTGGACTCGGCGGAACCGGCGACCGCGGAACCGGCGCTGCGGGATGCCGTGCTCTGGGACACGCCCGATTTCGACTCGGTGCAGTCCGGCGAATACCGTCATGCCGTGCTGCGGGTGGCAGCACTGGCGGACATCGTCGTCCTGGTCGTCAGCAAGGACAAATACGCCGATCTGTCGGTGTGGGAATTCATGCGCCTGCTGCAACCCCTGGCGCAGCCGACCCTGATCCTGCTCAACAAGACCGACCCCGCCGCCCAGACCACGCTGCTGCGCTCGCTCGCCGGCAAGTGGCGCGATTTCCGCAGCGATCCGCCAGCCCCGGTGATCGCCCTGCCCTACCTGCAGAATCCGCCCGGACTCGCCGGCCTGGCGGTGGAACGCCAGCAGATGCTTGCCAGCCTCGCACAGGCCCGCCGGCAGGTACAGCGGGGGCGCTATGCCGACGCGTCCCGCCGGCTGCTGAGCGCCCATTGGCCGGCCTGGTCGGCGCCGGTGGTGGCCGAACACCGGCTGCAGGAGGACTGGCAACAGCGGCTCGACCAGACGCTGCAGGACTGCCTGACGCGCTATCAGCGCGACTACCTCGATCATCCCCTGCATTACGAGACCTTCCAGCGGGCGCTGGGCGAACTGCTGACCCTGCTGGAAATCCCGGGACTTGGCAGCCTGCTCCAGGGCGCGCGCCGGATGGTGACCTGGCCGGTGCGGCAGCTGGGTCGCCTCGCCTCGGGCCACCGGCAGGCGATCGCCGGCGGCGAACCCGCGCTGCTGCGGCAGACCGCCGAGCACGCGCTCGCCCTGCTCGGCGAGAGCCTGCTGCTGGAAGCCGCGCCGGACCCGGTCGCGCAACGCTGGTGGAGCCTGGTCAACCAGCAGTTGTCGGCGCAGCGCGCCGCCATGCTGCAGGATTTCGACGCGGCCACCCACGCCTATGTCGAGGGCTTCCGGCCGGAAATCGAGCGCACCGCGCGCGGGCTCTATGCCCACCTGCAGGAACATCCGCTGGTCCTCAACAGCCTGCGCGCCACGCGGGTCACGACCGATGCCGCCGCCCTTGCCATGGCCCTGCACACGGGCGGTATCGGCGTGCAGGACTTCGTCATCGCGCCGGCGATGCTGTCGGTGACCAGCCTGCTCACCGAAAGCACCCTCGGCCGCTACATGAACCGGGCCGCCGAACAGCTGAAGCAGCGGCAGCGCAGCGCCGTGGCGATGCTGTTCCGCACCGCCCTGTTCGAGCGCCTGGCGCAGATTCCCGGGCGCATCGACCCCGAGCTCCGCATCGGCATCGCGCCGGAAACCCTGGCCCAGGCGACAGCCCGCCTGCAGTGACCCGCCCATGAGCCCGAACTTCGACGATCTCCTCGACCGCGCGCGCGCCTGGGCCGAGCACGCCGTGCGCGAGCGCTGGCTACAGGCCCGGGACATCCGCGAACTGAACGCCCTGGAAACAGCCAGCCCCGGCATGCTGTTCGAGGCCGGCAGCCATCGGCCGCTGGTGGCGGCGTTCTTCGGCGGTACCGGCGTCGGCAAGAGCAGCCTGCTGAACCGCCTGGCGGGACAGCCGATCGCCCGCACCGGCGTCGAACGTCCCACCTCGCGCGAGGTGTCCGTCTATCGCCATGCCTCCATCCAGATCGCCCAGCTGCCGCGGGACTTTCCACTGGACAGGGTACGCAGCGCGCCGCACCACGACGACGCCATGCGCCAGGTGCTCTGGATCGACATGCCGGACATCGACAGCGTCGAGCAGCACAATCGCGAACTGGTGCTGGAGTGGCTGCCGCACATCGATGTGCTGGTCTACGTCGTCAGTCCGGAACGCTACCGTGACGATCGCGGCTGGCGACTGCTGCGCGAGCATGCCGGCGACCATGCCTGGCTGTTCGTCCTCAACCAGTGGGATCGCGGGATCGAGGCCCAGTACGACGATTTCCGCCGGCTGCTGAACACGGCCGGCTTCGACGATCCCGTCGTGCTGCGGACCGACTGCCGGGAAAATGCCGCCGAGCGCCGGCCGGACGACTTCCCCGAACTGCAGCGACTGCTGCGGCAGGTTTCCGAGCGGCACCTGCTCGGACAACTCGAAGCACGTGCCCAGCGGGCCCGGATCGCGAGCCTGCGGGAGGCCCTGCAGCAAACGCTCGCCCGGCTGGGCAGCGCTGCCGGCTATCGCGAGCTCGACCGCGCCTGGGAACGTATCTGGGCCGCCGCACAGGAGGATCTGATGGCCGGGCTGGCGTGGCCCATGCGCCTGACCGCCGCCGGTTTCGCCGGCCGCGACGCCAATCCGCTGGCCCGCGCCCTGGTCCTGAGCCCCGCGCTCCCGGAGGCAGAGAACCGGCCCGCGCCGGTACAGGCCCCGCTCTGGGACGACTGGGCCGAGGGCCGGGTGCGCGATGCCCTGAGCCAGCTGGTCGTGGAAGCCGGTCGCCTGGGGCTGCCGGCGCTGCCGCTGAAATCGGTGTTGGACCCGGTGCCGGCCGAGACCGGCCGGCAGGTGCTCGCCCGTGGCCAGCTGCGGCTGCGCCAAGCTCTCGCCCTGCCAGGCAATCGCCCGCAGCGGGTGGCGCTGCGGTTCATGGGCCTGCTCGCCGTGATCCTGCCGCTGGCAGCCTTGGGCTGGGCCAGCTATCAGGTCGTCACGGGCTATTACGAGAGCACCACCCGGCATCTCGATTATCTGGGCACCGACTTCGCCATCCACAGCCTGCTGCTGATCGGCCTCGCCTGGCTGCTGCCATGGTTTGCCTGCACGCGTCTGCGGCCCTCGGTCGAGAACAGCGCCCTGCGGGGCCTGCGCGAGGGCGTTGCCGCCGCCCTGGCCGCGCAGGCGGAGGCGGTCGGCCAGATCCTGGCGGAGGCCGACCGGCACCGCGCCGATACCCTCGCCGAGGGCGAACGGCTGCTGGCAGCGCTCCACTCGCTCACGCCGGCGCCAGCCGCCAGCGAGCCGGTGCCCGCGCTGCTGCGGCGCATGCTGCTGACCCAGGATGGCAACCCCTCGGCTCGCCGGGCGATGTCGCCCTGAGGCTTTTGCCAGAGACATGCCCCGGATCGCATCGGAACATCCCGGCCAGGAGACCGTTTGCCGGGGTGTTCATGAATGCGGCAGACTTCCCGCCTGCAAGCCGGACCCGCGCTGGCTGCATCCCCCTAGCATCCCTTTCCGCCACAGGAGCCAACCTTCATGAGCGAAACCCTGGCCAATGTCTTCCGAAGACGGCATGACGCGGTACCCGCCACGCCGAATGCTAGCCTCTATGAACGCCTCGGCGGCGAGTCCACCGTCAACCGGGCCGTCGATATCTTCTACCGCAAGGTCATCGCCGATCCGCGGGTCAACTACTTCTTCTTCGGCGTCAACCTCAGCGAGCAGGCGGCAAAGCAGAAGTCCTTCCTGACCATGGCCTTCGGCGGACCGCACGCATATAGCGGGCGGGACCTGCGGGTCAGCCATGCCAGACTGGTCGGCATGGGACTCCGGGACCAGCATTTCGATATCGTCCTCGACCATCTGCGGCAGACGCTGGCGGAATTGCAGGTTGCCGAGGCGTTGACCGGGGAGGTCATGGCGATCTGCGAAAGCACCCGTGACGATATCCTCAACCGGGCGCCGCGCGAACCCGCCGCGCCGGGAAATACCCCGGCAACCCGGCCATCGGCCTCGCCTGTCCCGGCACCGATCACATCCTCCGTGCCGGCAGCCAACGCCGGCGCCGCGGCAGTCCCGCCGGCCAGCGGGCCTCGCCCCGCCACGCTGGCCGGCATCCTGTCGCCGGTTCGCCACCGGCTCACCCCGACCAGCACCCTCCAGGAAGCTGCCGAGTGGCTGTCACGGCCCGATGTCGCGGTACTGCCGGTGGTCGACGCCGATGGCAGGCTGATCGGCCTGGTCACCGCGGCCGATCTCGTCCGGCACCTGAAGCAAACATCCTGAGAGGACTGGACATGGCAGGCAAGGCCCTGGCGCTGGGCGAGGAACTCTACGACTACCTGCTTGCCGCGACGCCGCGGGAGCACGATCTGCTGCGACAGCTACGCGAGGAAACCGCCACGCTGCCGGAGGCCATGATGCAGATCACGCCCGAGCAGGGCCAGTTCATGGGCTGGCTGACCCGACTCAGCAAGGCACGGCAGGTGCTCGAAATCGGTGTCTTCACCGGCTACAGCTCGCTCGCGGTGCTGCTGGCGATGCCGGCGGATGGACACATGCTGGCCTGCGACCTCAGCGAGAGCTGGACCGCCGTGGCCCGCCGCTACTGGGCACTGGCCGGCGTGGCCTCGCGCGTGGACCTGCGACTCGGCCCGGCGCTCGCCACGCTCAACCAGCTGCTGGCGGAGGGGCGCGAGAATAGTTTCGACATGGCTTTTATCGATGCCGACAAGGCCCATTACGATGATTACTACGAACGGGCGCTGGTTCTGGTCAGGCCCGGCGGCATCGTGGTGATCGACAACCTGCTGTGGAGCGGACGGGTTGCCGATCCCGCCGCCATGGACGCCGACACCCTGGCCATCCGTGCACTTAACGACAAGCTGCGGCACGACAACCGCATTGCTTACAGCCTGCTGCCGGTCGCCGATGGCCTCGGCCTGGCCCTGAAGCTCTAGCCGACCAATGCAAAAAGGCGGCCCACCGTTGCCGATGGGCCGCCTTCCGTGGGGTTCCTGCATCCGCCTGCCCCCTTGGGGGCAGGCGGGCCGGGCGAGCGCTTACTTGCTCGCGTTCCGCTCGTTGACTTCCTTAATGACCGCATCGGCCACCTGCCTCGGGCACGGCATGTAGTGCGAGAACTCCATGGAGAACTGGCCGCGACCGGAGGTCATGGTCCGCAGATCGCCGATATAGCCGAACATTTCCGACAGCGGCACTTCCGACTTGATGCGCACACCGGTGGCACCGGCTTCCTGGGACTTGATCATGCCGCGGCGGCGGTTGAGGTCGCCGATGACGTCACCGACATGGGACTCGGGCGTGAAGGTGTCGACCTTCATGATCGGCTCCATCAGCTGCGGTGCGCACTTCGGAATGGTCTGCCGGAACGCCGCCCTTGCCGCGATTTCGAAAGCCAGCGAAGAGGAGTCGACGGCATGGAAGCCACCGTCAGTCAGCGTGACCTTGAAATCCACGCAGGGGAAACCCGCCAGCGTGCCTTTGTCAAGCATGCTCTTGAAGCCCTTTTCCACCGCCGGCCAGTATTCGCGCGGCACGTTGCCGCCGGTCACGGTGGACTCGAACACGAAGCCAGCCCCCGGTTCGCCCGGCTCGATGACGTAGTTGATCTTGGCGTACTGACCGGAGCCGCCCGACTGCTTCTTGTGGGTGTATTCGTCCTCGACCCGCTTGGTGATGGTTTCGCGGTAGGCCACCTGGGGCTTGCCGACGATGACCTCGACGCCATGGGTGCGCTTGAGGATGTCGATCTTGATGTCGAGGTGCAGCTCGCCCATGCCCTTGAGGATGGTCTCGCCGCTTTCCTCGTCGGTGCCGACGTGGAAGGACGGGTCTTCGGCCACCATCTTGCCCAGCGCAATGCCCATCTTCTCGTTGCCGGCCTTGTCCTTGGGGGCAATGGCGATGGAGATGACCGGATCGGGGAAGACCATCGGTTCCAGGGTTGCGGGATTGTCCGGATCGCACAGGGTATGACCGGTCTGCACGTTCTTCATGCCCAGCACGGCCACGATGTCGCCGGCCTGGGCCGTATCCAGCTCCTGACGGTTGTTGGCGTGCATCTCGACGATGCGGCCGATGCGCTCGGTCTTGCCGGTGAAGGTGTTCAGTACGGTGGTACCTTTCTCCAGCTTGCCGGAATAGAGGCGCAGGAAGGTCAGCGCGCCGTAGCGGTCGTCCATGATCTTGAAGGCCAGGGCGCGCAGCGGACGGCTCGGATTGACGACCGCGAAATTGCCGGTCTCGTGGCCTTCCAGGTCGACTTCCGGCTGCGGCTTGACTTCGGTCGGGTTGGGCAGATAGTCCACCACTGCATCCAGCACCAGCTGCACGCCCTTGTTCTTGAACGAGGAGCCGCAATAGGTGGGGAAGAAGTCCATGTTGATGGTGCCCTTGCGGATCAGGCGCTTGAGGGTGTCGACATCCGGCTCTTCACCTTCCAGATACTTCTCCATGACCTCGTCGTCCTGCTCAACGGCCTTTTCGACGAGTTCGGCGCGCCATGTCTCGACATCCTCGACCATGTCGGCGGGAACGTCCTTGATCTCGTATTTCATGGGATCGCCGGAGTCGTCCCAGATCCAGGCCTTGCGGGTCAGCAGTTCGACCATGCCGACGAAGCCGTCCTCGCGGCCGATGGGCAGGGTCATCACCAGCGGGTGGGCGCCCAGGACGTCCTTGATCTGCTTGACGACGCGATAGAAATCGGCGCCGATGCGATCCAGCTTGTTGATGTAGATGACGCGGGCAACCTCGGAGTCGTTGGCATAGCGCCAGTTGGTCTCGGACTGCGGCTCGACACCGCCCGAACCGCAGAACACGCCGATACCGCCGTCCAGGACTTTCAGGGAGCGATAGACTTCGATGGTGAAGTCGACGTGACCGGGGGTGTCGATGATGTTGAACCGGTGGCCATTCCAGAAGCAGGTGGTCGCGGCGGACTGGATGGTGATACCGCGCTCGGCTTCCTGATCCATGAAGTCCATGGTCGACTCACCTTCGTGAACTTCGCCGATCCGATGAATCTTGCCGGTGAGCTTGAGAATGCGCTCGGTGGTGGTGGTCTTGCCAGCATCCACGTGGGCGAAGATGCCAATGTTTCGGTAGTGCGTCAGGTCAGTCATGGAAATGCTCTACGGGGTTGATTGCTCTAGGGCTGGAGTCTGATGACCGGGGCGCTGCGCTGCCGCTGGAATTGTGGACGGCCGGGCCCGGGGAATTCGATCATGGGCAATTCGGAACCCGGCACCGGGACCCAAATGCTGCCCATACAAAAAAGGCGCCCAAGGCACCCTGTTTTGCAAAGCCGGATCACGGCCCACTGCGCACTGCGCACTGCGGCGACTGCCTTCCGAACCCTCACGCAATGGCGTCCCCAGGGGGATTCGAACCCCCGTCGCCGCCGTGAAAGGGCGGTGTCCTAGGCCTCTAGACGATGGGGACGGAACGCATCACGTTGATGATGGTGGAGCCAGCGAGGATCGAACTCGCGACCTCTACAATGCCATTGTAGCGCTCTCCCAGCTGAGCTATGGCCCCTCAACGTTAAGCCGCATATTCTAGACAGCTTATCCCGGCCTGTCTAGTCTTTTTTTTCGATCCAGTCGATCGCACGTTCGATGCGCGCGATCGACTTCGTCTGGCCCAGGATCGCCAGCGTCCAGTCGATCGGCGGCGACACCGACGTGCCGGACACGGCAACCCGCAGTGGCTGCGCCACACCGCCCATCTTCAGACCCAGCGATTCGGCGGTGGCGGCAATGACGTCGTGGATGCTCTCCCGCACCCAGGGACGCAGGGCGGCCAGGGTATCGCGCAAATGCCTGAGACCTCGCGCGGCGTCCTCGCCCAGGTGCTTGCGGGCGGCCTTCTCGTCGTAATGCTGGAAGTCCCGGTAGAAGAACACGCTGGCCTCGGCCATCTCGACCAGCGTCTTGCAGCGCTCACGCTGCGCCTTCACGACTTCGACGGGGTCCGGGCCCTCGGTCGGGTCGATGCTCAGACGCCCAAGATGCCAGCGCAGATGATGGGCGACATGCACGGGATCGGAGTGCATCAGGTAGTGGTGGTTGAGCCACAGCAGTTTGTCGGGATTGAAGGTCGAAGCCGAATGATTGATGTCGGGCACGTCGAACGATTCGATCATCTGGTCGATGGAGAAGATTTCCTGATCGCCGTGCGACCAGCCCAGCCGCACCAGATAATTGAGCACCGCTTCCGGCAGATAGCCATCGTCGCGGTACTGCATCACGCTGACGGCGCCATGCCGCTTGGACAGGCGGGCGCCGTCGGCGCCGAGAATCATCGGCACATGCGCGTATTTCGGCAGCTCGGCACCCAGCGCCTTGAGAATGTTGATCTGGCGTGGCGTGTTGTTGACATGGTCGTCGCCGCGGATGACATGCGTGATGCGCATGTCGAGATCGTCGACCACCACCGTGAAATTGTAGGTCGGTGAACCATCCGAGCGGGCGATGATGAGATCATCCAGCTCGCTGTTGCGGACGACGATACGGCCCTTGACCAGATCGTCGATGACCACCTCGCCCTCGTCGGGATTGCGGAAACGCACGACCGGCGGCACCCCCGCCACCGGTGCCTGGCGATGGCGGCAGCGGCCGTCGTAGCGAGGTTTCTCCTTGCGGGCCATCTGCGCCTCGCGCATGGCGTCCAGCTCATCCTTGCTGCAGTAGCAATGGTAGGCCTTGCCTTCGTCGAGCAACTGCTGGATCAGCGCCTTGTAGCGATCGAAGCGATGCGTCTGATAGAACGGCCCCTCGTCGTATTCGAGCCCCAGCCAGGTCATGCCTTCGAGAATGGCATTGACGGATTCCGCGGTCGAACGCTCGAGGTCGGTGTCCTCGATACGCAAGACGAAGGTGCCGCCATGCTTGCGGGCGAACAGCCAGGAAAACAGCGCAGTGCGGGCGCCGCCGACATGCAGGTAGCCAGTCGGGCTGGGCGCGAAACGGGTACGTATGGTCATGCGGTTAAGGTCCTGAAAAACAGACGGCGCCCCGTCGGGGGCGCCGGATGAGGGAAAGCGGCAGGCGCCTGCCGAAAAGCGCGCATGTTAGCAAAGCCGGCTGCCGGCCAAGGCGGGTAAATCCGCCCGCGCTAGGCAGCCTTCTTGGATGCCGGCGTCGCCCGGGTCTGCGACCACTGGCGCAGATGCTTGATCTGCTCCTCCATCGTGCGCGACAGCGGCACCATCCGCGCCGAGGTGTAGGTGATGTCCTTCTCGTCGAAGACCCGGCCCTCCTGGAAGGCATGGATGCGCGCCGCCTTGACGGCCTGCTCGATCTCCGCGCCGCTCCAGTCCTTGGTGACAATGGACAGGAGGTTCATGTTGAAGGTGTCGGGATCGGCGCCATAAGCCTTGATGTGGATGCGGAAGATCGCGCGGCGCTCCTCGTCGGAGGGCAGATCGAGGAAGAACAGCTGATCGAAACGGCCCTTGCGGATGACCTCGGCGGGCAGCTTCTCGATGCGGTTGGCGGTGGCGACGACGAACACCTGGGCCGGCTTTTCCTGCATCCAGGTGAGGAAGCTGGAGAAAATGCTGCTGCTGCCGCCCGTGCTCCCGCCCATGCTGTCATAGCCGAAACTGTTCTCCATCTCATCGATCCACAGTACCAGCGGCGAAATATTCTCGGCGGTCCTGAGAGCGCTGTCGAAGGCGTATTCCGGCGAGCCGAAGGCACCGGACATCACCAGGTTCATGTCCAGACGCACCAGCGGCAGGTTCCAGGCACTGGCAATGACCTTGGCCGCCATGCTCTTGCCGCAGCCGCTGATGCCCATGAACAGGATGCCGGCCGGCATCGGGATGCCGGTCTGGAAGGACTGCCGGCTGAACAGGGACTTGCGGCTGAGCACCCACTCCTTGAGATTTTCAAGCCCGCCGACCTGGTCGACCTCGATGCTCTTGGAGATGAACTGGAGGCAGCCCTCCTTCTGCAGGGCAGCGGTCTTGTCGGCATAGATGTCCGGCAGGACGCTGTGCAGGTCGAAGCGGTTCTCGTGAATCCAGCCCTGGGCCAGATGCCGGACCTCGTCCAGCATCAGCCCCTTCATCGCCGTGGCACACTGCTGATACCAGGCCTCGTCGACGGCCGCCGCCTTGCCGGCCACGGCCAGCAATTCCTGCAGGTAGCCCAGCAGTTCCTGTTCGTCCGGCATGCCCATATCGACCAGCCACAGCTGCCCCTTGAGCTCATCCGGCAACAGGAGCCCCGGATGGGACATGAAGACGAAGCGGTTCTGTCCCGCCAGATCGCGGTAGAGATCCCGCAGGGCGCGCACCAGCACCGGATTGCCGGCGAACAGGGCCGGCAGATCGCGCAACAGATAGAAGCATTCCTGGTTGCTCTGGCGCAGGATACGGATCATCTCCAGCGGCTCGGACAAGGCCGCATCACCCTGGAGCCCCAGCGCCGTGCTCCAGAGCATGATCGGCCGGTCGTCGCCGTAATGAGCCCGGGAAAGCGCTGTCAGCTGACGCTCCAGCCGCTGCTCCTCGCGACTCTGTAGATAGATGAGGGGATACTGGTTGATCAGGCCCTTGACCAGGTGGGGATTCGGCTTGTCGTGCATGGGTGAATACCGGTGGCGATGAGGCTGCGTTTCCGCGCCGAAGCGTCTCATTATAATGAGCAACCGGTCACCCAGCCTGCCGCCCATGACCCCGCCCAGCGCACCGCTCTTCGACATCCCGGCGTTCCTCGACGCCCTTACCTCGCGTCCCGGCGTCTACCGCATGCTGGACGAGCGCGGCGAGGTGATTTACGTCGGCAAGGCGAAGAACCTGAAAAAGCGGGTTTCCAGCTATTTCAGCCACAAGGACTGCTCGCCCAAGCAGCAGGCCATGGTAGCCCGCATACACAGCATCGACGTGCGCGTCACGCACACCGAAGGCGAGGCGCTGTTGCTGGAAAGCCAGCTCATCAAGCAATACCGGCCGCGCTACAACATCACCCTGCGGGATGACAAGAGCTATCCATCCATCTACGTCTCCACGCACCAGCCCTTCCCGCGCCTGGCCTTTCATCGCGGCGCGAAGAGCCGGAGTGGGCGCTATTTCGGACCCTATCCCAGCGCCAGCGCCGTCCGCGAGAGCCTGAAGCTGCTGCAAAAGATCTTCCCCGTCAGGCAATGCCGCGACGCCTATTTCGAAAACCGCAGCCGCCCCTGCCTGGAGTACCAGATCGAGCGTTGCACGGCACCCTGCGTCGGGCTGATCGACGAGGCCGGCTATGCCGAGGATGTTCGGGACACGCTGATGTTTCTGGAGGGCGATGGCCGCCAGCTGGTCGACCAGCTGGCGCGGCGCATGGAAAAGGCTGCCGCCGAACTCCACTTCGAGAAGGCGGCCCGCTACCGGGACCAGATCGCCAGCCTGCGCACGCTGCTGGAAAAGCAGGCGGTGCACGGCGAGCACGGCGACCTCGACATCATCGCCTGCGCGATCCAGGGCAACGTCGCCTGCGTGCAGATGATCTTCATCCGTGGCGGCCAGCATATCGGTGACCGGAGCTTCTTCCCGCACATGCCCGAGGAACCCACGCCGGGTGCCCTGCTGCAGGCCTTCATCGGTCAGTATTACCTTGGCAAGCCGATACCAAGGGAAATCCTGGTCAATCACCCGCTCGACGATCAGTCGCTGCTGGAAACCATGCTGAGCGAGCACGCCGGTCACGCCGTGCGGGTCAGCGCGCGGCTGCGCGGCGAGCGTGCACGGCGGCTGCAGCTGGCGGTGACCAATGCCGAGAGCGCCCTCGCGACCAGACTGAGCAACCGCCAGGATCTGCACGCCCGCTTTCTGGCGCTGGGCGAGGCCCTGCACTGCCCAGCCCCGCCGAAACGGCTGGAGTGCTTCGACATCAGCCACACCCAGGGCGAGCTGACCGTCGCCTCCTGCGTGGTCTTCGACCGTCAGGGGCCGGTCAAGTCGGCCTACCGCCGTTTCAACATCGAAGGCATACAGCCCGGCGACGACTACGCCGCGCTCGCCCAGGCCGTGAGCCGGCGCTACCGGCGCATCCAGGCGGGCGAGAGCGAGCCGCCCGATATCCTGTTCATCGATGGCGGCAAAGGCCAGGTGAGTGCCGTCAGCCAGGCACTGGCCGGGATCGGGTACCCCAATATCCGCATCCTCGGCATCGCCAAGGGACCGGATCGCAAACCCGGCATGGAAGTGCTGATTCCGGCGGAATCCGGCCGACCTTTCATGCTACCCTCTCATTCCCCTGCCCTGCTGCTGATCCAGCAGATCCGGGATGAGGCGCACCGGTTCGCCATCACCGGCCACCGGCAGCGCCGGGCCAGGGCGCGTCGGCAGTCCACGCTGGAGGACATCCCCGGCCTCGGCCCCAAGCGACGCCAGCAATTGTTGCGGCAGTTTGGCGGGCTGCGGGAGATCAGCCGGGCCGGGGTCGATGCACTGGCGCGCATCGACGGCATCAGCGTGCAGCTGGCACAGCGGATTTACGACACCTTCCATGAACAGGAAACCTGAGTTTGCCTTATGGAGTTGAATCTCCCCACCTACCTGACCCTGCTGCGGATACTCCTGATCCCGGTTCTGGTGGTGCTGTTCTATCTGCCCTGGCCGCATGCGCACCTGGCCTGTGCCATTGTCTTTTCCCTGGCCGGGATCACTGACTGGCTGGACGGCTATCTCGCCCGGCGCATGGCACTCACCACCCATTTCGGCGCCTTCCTCGATCCCGTCGCCGACAAGCTTATGGTCGCCGTCACCCTGGTGCTCATCGTGCAGGCCGATCCCAGCCCATTGGTGGCTGTCGCCGCGGCCATCATCATCGGCCGTGAAATCACCATCGCCTCGCTGCGCGAATGGATGGCGGAAATCGGCGAGCGCAAGAAGGTTGCCGTCTCGGAGTTGGGCAAGTGGAAGACCACCGCCCAGATGGTCTCCATCACACTCCTGCTGCTGGGGATGGATGTCTGGCGCGAAAACCTGCAATACCTGGGGCAGTGGCTGCTGGTACTGGCGGCAGCGTTGACGCTCTGGTCGATGGTCATCTACCTGCGGGCCGCCATGCCGGCATTTTCGCGCGACATGAAGACCGTGGTTGTTGACAAGGCAAAAACAACCCCGTAGAATGCACGGCTTGTTGAGGCGGGAATAGCTCAGTTGGTAGAGCACAACCTTGCCAAGGTTGGGGTCGCGAGTTCGAGTCTCGTTTCCCGCTCCAAATGAATCATAAAAGCCGCTCCCGTAGCGGCTTTTTCATTCAGGGTGAACGAATTTCATCGCCGGGTCATCGACCAAGACTCCTGCGAATCCTCTCGCGGCGCGTTAGCAAAGCGGTTATGCAGTGGATTGCAAATCCATCCAGGGCGGTTCGACTCCGCCACGCGCCTCCATAAAATCAGTCAGTTACAGAAAAGCGATTCACAGGAATCGCTTTTTTTATGTCCAAAATCGGCGCAGCGCCTGAAACAAGCGGCCTGCTCCATCCATCCGGGGGCAATCTCGCCGACCGCTAACCGACGGGCGTCGAATCAGGGGGCGGAGGCGGAAAACTCAAGCGCTGTTCGTAAGCCAGCCGGACCAGTTCCGACGTCGACTTCACGCCGAGCTTTTCCTTGATGGTGGTAGCGTAGTTGGCCACGGTCTTGATGCCGATCCGCAATTCCTGGGCAGTGTCCCGCACGCTGTAGCCCTGGGACATGAGGCGAAAGATGTCGAATTCACGCGGGGTCAGCTGCGCGACTGGCTGTTTGTCCAGCTGCCGTGTTGCACGGGCAAAGCGCTCGCGCAGGGCGGGATCGATGAACGCCTGGCCCGTGCTGCAGGCGACGACGGCTTCGACCAGCACATCGGGCTCGCTGCTTTTGCTGATGTAGCCCCGCGCCCCGGCATCCAGCGCGCGGGAGACGTAAACGGGCTCGTCATGGATGCTGAACATCAGGATGTTCGCCTCCGGATCCCGGGCAAGGATGCGGCGAACCGCCTCCAGCCCCCCGAATCCCGGCAGGTTCATGTCCATCACCACGATATCGGGGTGGAGTTTCTGATATTTCTCGCAGGCTTCCTCCCCCGTGCTGGCCTCGCAGATCACGCTCAGCCGGGATATCTGACTCAGCAACAATTGGTAACCCGCCCGGACTACGGCATGGTCATCGACCAGCATGATAGTGACAGGATCGTTCATGGCTCTACCTCTCGACCGATAATCAGGAACTTCCGGCATGCCAGCGAGCCGGCCGGGCTGCCAGCGCGACCATTGCAGGCCCCCGCATGCCTGGGCACTCCGCCCAACCCAGCCCTTCCCCGCTGACGTCTCGGGACAGTCGCGAGGTTTCCCATGCCTGACCGCACGCTGCCACCACGGCATTCCAGACCCCCCAAGAGGCGCCTCAGGCCCGGCTGGCCGCCATCAGTCCCGCCGCAAGTCCAATGGCAGATTCAAGCAAGACCAGAGGCCAGGTTTCGCGGGCACAGCGGCAGGATTGCGGAGCTTGGCGGCAGGGGGCGTCGGCCGTCACAATCACGGATGGCAGGAATCAGGCTAAGAGAGCCATATCCAGGGGTCAAGCGGCGGGAGCCTTGCCCACCCATCTTCAGGAATTCTTCCCGGATGTTTACTGGTTACCCGAGGCGCCCTGGCCGGCGGAAAATGCCCATGATCGGGAGCATTTGAAGGTCCAGGCTGTCAGTGGCGGCTCTGACTGACGAGGAAATCATGAGAATCCACCACCTGACCCGCTCGCAACCATTGCCCATCAGCTTGGCGGAAGCCTGGCCATTCTTCTCGACGCCGCGGAATCTGGAAGCGATAACGCCGGATTTCCTGCGCTTCCGCATCACCTCCGAAGTGCCCGAGGACATTTACGCGGGCCTGATCATCACCTACCGGATCGCTGCCGTGGCCGGTATCCCCATGACCTGGGTCACCGAAATCAAGCATGTGGAACACCTGTCTCGCTTCGTCGACGAGCAGCGCCTCGGCCCCTTTCGTTTCTGGTTTCATGAACACCGCTTCCGGGCGGCGGCCGAAGGCATCGTCATGGAAGACATCGTCCACTACGCAATGCCCTGGGGCTGGCTGGGCGAGCTGATTCACTGGCTGTTCATACGGCGACGGCTGAACGCCATCTTCGACTTTCGTCGCGACTACCTGGCGAGACGCTGGGCCAAGCCGGTCAGGCACCCGGCTTGACCGCCACCAGCAGATAATTGACGCCGAGGTACGACGTCAGGCGGAACCGGCGGGTGAACGGATTCACCGCCACACCGGTCCGCTCGACCACGGACAGCCCGTCATCCTTCAGGAGTCTCTCGATTTCGTCAGGCCGGGGAAACTTTCGCCATTGATGCGTACCCCTGGGCAACCAGCGCAACATGTATTCGGCGCCGACGATGGCAGCCAGAAAGGACGCCAGCGTCCGGTTGAGGGTCGCCACGAACATGATGCCGCCCGGCCTGACCAGGCTCGCGCAGCCGCGCATGAACAACGGCAGGTCGGCGACATGCTCGACCACCTCCATGTTGAGCACCAGGTCATACATGAGCTGTCGCTGCGCCAACTGTTCGACGGTACCGCACTCGTAGCGGATATCGAGCCCCTGCGCTTGCGCGTGCCGCCCGGCAATGCGGATGTTCCGTTCGACCATATCCACCCCGTGCACCTGGGCGCCCCAATGGGCGAGGGCTTCACTGAGAAGCCCGCCACCACAGCCGATATCGAGCACGCGCAGACCGCGCAGAGGTTGTTCCGCTGATCCGACCCATCCCAGCCGGCGAATCGACAGATCACGGATGTAACCTGCCCTGAGTGCATTCATGGCATGCAGGGGCCAGAACGGACCACTGGCATCCCACCAGAGGTTGGCCAGTTTTTCGAAGCGGGCCGCTTCGGCAGGATCGACGGTGGAGAGGGGTTTCATGGTAGTTTGGTCTCGCTGAGGCTGGATGAAGTTTCGGTGCTTTCGACCGCGGCAAGCCGGTTTGTCGTCATATCAGTCAACTAGGCTAGAATGTCTGCTTTTTTGCGGATGATCGACCATGGTTCAGATCGGCATCGTCATGGGTAGCGCCAGCGACTGGGACATCATGCAACTGGCAGCCCGCCAGCTGAAGGAACTGGACATACCCTGCGAGACCCGGATCGTATCCGCCCACCGGACGCCGGACCTGCTGTTCGAATACGCGGAAACGGCCCGTGAACGGGGGCTGACCTGCATCATTGCCGGTGCAGGGGGGGCGGCGCACCTGCCCGGCATGCTGGCCGCCAAGACAACGGTGCCGGTACTCGGGGTACCGGTGCCGAGCAGGTACCTGTGTGGGGAAGACTCGCTGCTGTCGATCGTGCAGATGCCCAAGGGCGTTCCGGTCGCCACCTTCGCCATCGGCGAGGCAGGCGCCGTGAACGCGGCGCTGTTCGCTGCCGCGCTGCTGGCCAACCATGACGATGGAATACGCGAACGGTTGCAGCAGTTCCGCAACCGGCAGACACAAAGCGTGCTGGACGCCCAGCTGCCGGAAATCGATTGAGCCGCGACCACATGGGCTCCCCGACGCTCCTCTCCTGACGCCTGCGATGAAACACGCGCTGGCCAATGCCATGGCGGTCTCACGGGGAGCATTTTGCCACTGTAACCCGATGACCTAGAACGCTATTTCGCAGCCTCGCGGCGTTTGTGTAGGGTTTGCGCAGTTGTGCTTTGGCGGATCAGCTTCACCAGAAGCTAATCCGATTCGACTTGTATCCCAACAGGTCCTGGCGATCTTCCAGCGATACCCCGGCTGCCCGCAGGCGTCGGCCGGAGGTATGCCGCAGATCGTGAACCCGCCCCATCGGCAAGTCGGCCCTCTCGCGTGCCATACGCCAAGCCTCGTTGTTCATCCGTGCTAGCCGGTTCCGTTTGCCCTTCCCGTTCTGATCAGTGAAGACAGAATCGGGATACAAGCTCCGCCGGCTGTCGACGACCGAACGGGCAATGCTGCTGAGCACCACCACAGGAGTCTCAGATACCCCGTCATGCATTTCCGTGCGCCCGACATTTAAAGAATATCGTATGGCACACCAACGGGCAGATCTACGAGGCTGACAAGGTCTGGCTGCAGCGCACGGCAGGGGCAGCGTGTCGTGACACGCTGCCAGATACCTCGGCGCCGTGCCCGCTGGACCGCGTCAATCGGGTGTTCAAGGCCAGCCGCCCCACGAGCTGTGGGTGTCGGACTTACCGACGTCTCCACCTGGCAGGGCTGGCAGGTCAGTCGCACCATGCAGACTGACTTCGTGCCCCCGACGCCCCGGACCAGTCCCTGTCGCCTTGGTTCACCCTTCGGACCGGGACTCGCAATACCTGCCGATTCGCGACTCGGAGCGCCTCGCCGAAGCCGGCATTAAGCCTCGGTGGGTTGCCGGGGCGGCAGCTACGACAATGCGCTGGCCGAGTCCACCAGCGGGCGCTACAAGACCGGGGGGACGTCAAGCGGTGTTCTGGTTTATCGCCGACAACCTGACCCGGTTGATGACGTTGCCAACCTTCATCACGGTGCTCCAAGTGGCGACTGCCTGCGGCGGGGCGCGCCCGAGATTCGCCCAGCGGCGGGGTTCGGAGGCGAAAAAAGCCCCAAAAAGCCTCCAACCCGCCCTGAGCGCCAAAGCGACACCGAGCGGACTGATTTTTTGACGGGACGGGTGGGCAAGGGAAATGGTGGAGGTTTTTCCCAGCCTGTCATGGAGCATCAGGTAACGCTATGCTGGATAGCTTTTGTGTAGTGGGCACATGCGAAAATATGTGCTCACAGGATGATCAGTGCAATGGCCACCCTTAATAAACAATTGATCCACAAGGAACCAAAAAAGTCTAAATGGCTAGCTTCATACTTCCCAACGCCATGCTGGGCATCATCGGCGGCGGCCAGCTGGGCCGCATGTTCACCGTCGCCGCCCGCTCGATGGGGTATCGGATCACCGTTCTGGAACCCGATGCCGACTGCCCAGCCGGTACCTTGGCCGATGTCCACATCTGCGCGCCCTATGACGATGCCGATGCCCTGGACCGACTGGCGACAACCTGCGCGGCCGTCACCACCGAATTCGAGAACGTACCGGCCAGTTGCCTTGCCCGGCTGGCCGAGCGGGTAAAAGTCTCTCCCGCCGCCGCCAGTGTCGCCATCGCCCAGGACCGCATCGCGGAAAAACGCTTCATCGCCGGAGCGGGTCTGCGGGTGGCGCCGTATCGCGCTATTCACGGGCCGGTCGATCTCGACGCGCCGCTGGGCGACTGCCTGCCGGGCATTCTCAAACTGGCCCGCCTGGGCTACGACGGCAAGGGCCAGATTCGCGTCGGCACGGCCGAGGAAGCCCGATCGGCATTCCGCACGCTGGGCGAGAAACCATGCGTACTGGAACGCTTGCTCCCGCTCAGGACGGAGATCTCGGTCATCGTCGCGCGCACCGGTCCCGGCGAGGAAACCTGCTTTCCGGTGGCGGAAAACCGGCACGAAGGCGGCATCCTCGATGTCAGCATCGTTCCGGCGCGCATTGCACCGGCCGTGGCGGAACAGGCACGTGTCATGGCCCTGCGGCTGGCCGAGGCGATGGACTACATCGGCGTACTGGCGGTGGAGTTTTTCGTGCTGGATGACGACAGCCTAGTCATCAACGAAATTGCGCCCCGTCCCCACAACAGCGGGCACTACACGCTGGATGCCACGCTCACCAGCCAGTTCGAGCAGCAGGTGCGCACGCTCTGCGGCCTGCCGCCAGGCGACACCCGCCTGCTGAGTCCGGCCGTGATGGTCAACCTGCTCGGCGACATCTGGCAGGACGGCGAACCCGCCTGGGATCGACTGCTGAGCCAGCCGAATGTCCTGCTCCACCTGTATGGCAAGAAGTCGGCCCGCATTGGCCGCAAGATGGGCCATTTCAACGTGCTGGCGGAAGATACCGATGCGGCGCTGCACCAGGCGGATGACCTGAAATCGTCGCTGCGGCGGAATCGGGCGACAGCATCCGGTTCGCCGTCACCCTCGGAAAGCTGAGACATTCCCCGCCTTAGGGGGCGGCGCATCCACTTGCCCGGCCTGGCCTGCCGCGTGCTCTCAGAGCGCCTCGGACATGCGGGTCTCGTCGACGAAACGCTCGCTGGCATCGTCAAGCGAGCGCCCGCGCCGCCCCAGGTTCCTGTGCACATACAGGGTTTTTTGCCGGATGCGCTCCTCGGAGGGCGCCGGCGGCAGTGACATCTCGTACTTGACTGGCTGCCGGTGGTCCGCCAGTTGCAACTCGGGGTTGAAGACGCTGTTGAATTTCCACAGGCTGCGCAGGAAATTGGTCTGCCCGTGCAACAGGTGGCCACCGAGGATTTTCAGGGTGTCACGCACCGCAGCCCAGCCCATGTGTTTCTTGAACAGCACCTGCTGGGTCTTGACCAGTTCCGCATAGAACTCCGGCAGGGGCAGACGGGTCGGCAGCACCGCATGCTGAATGTCGAACAGCCGGTAATCGCGGGTGGTCAGCTTGCGCGATTCGGTAAGCCAGGATTCGGTGCCGGGATAGGGCGTGTTGACACTGATGTTGACGATCTCGGGGATTTCCATGCACCACTGGCGGATGACCTCGAAACGGTCGCGGTCCCAGTCCGGATCGGCGATGATGTTGATGGCCACCGTGATCCCCAGCGAGCGGGCGAATGCCAGTGCCTCGAAGTTCCGGCCCAGGCTGACCCGCTTGCGGAATTTCTGCAGCCCCTCCTCGTCGATGGCCTCGACCCCGAGAAACATGTATTCCATGCCGAGCTGCTTCCAGAACCTGAACACCTCCTTGTTGCGCAGCAACACATCGCCCCGGGTCTCCAGATAGTAGCTCTTCCTGATGCCATGGCGAGCGATGGCCTCGCCGATCTCGAAGCCGTGCTTGTCCTGGATGAAGGCCACATCGTCAACGATGAAGATACCGGGCTCGCGGATACGTTGCAGATCCTCGATCACCCGCTCGGTCTCCAGCACCCGGTAGCTGCGGCCGTAGAAGGTCCAAGCGCTGCAGAAGGAACAGTCCCAAGGGCAGCCACGCGAGAATTCGATGGAGGCACAGGGGTCCAGTGTGCCGATGAAGTACTTGCGGCGGTTGCGCAGCAGGTCGCGGGCAGGCCCAATGTCGTTCAGGTTCTCGACAAACCGGGGGGGTGGGCCTTCCCCCTCCAGCGTCACGGCACCAGGAATCTGGGCGATGGCTGTCCGGTCCTCTTCCAGCGCCTCGAACAGGGCCGTGACACCCGATTCTCCCTCACCCCGGATCACGCAGTCGATCAGGCCTTCACCATGATTGAGAAGGTCATGGGCAATAAAGGAGGCACTGTGACCGCCAACGAAAATGAAGCAGCCCGGTTGGCGCTGCTTCAGCGCCTTGGCCAGGTCCACCACCTCCGGAACATTGGCCAGATAGTTCAGGGAGAAGCCGACGACATCCGGTGCATAATCGTCGAACAGCCTGAACAGCGCCGCCAGAGGTTCCGCCTGCAGGTCGATGAGCCGCACATCATGCCCGCGACACCGCACGGTCTCGCAGACCAGTTCCAGCCCCAAGGGCTCCAGCCGCAGAAAGATCTTCGTGTACATCAGCGGACTGGGATGAACGGCCAAAAATTTCATGAATGCGACCTCGCTGGAAAGGTTCGGTTGGCGATGAAATTATCCCCGTTTGCGGAGAGAAACCCATAGATTTAGCCGTTGGCATGGGCGTGCCGATACGGCCTGACTTCGCGGGGCAGCGGACGAAAGCCGCCCGCATCGGACCGCTGCCCACCCGGTTGAGGGCAGGCGCGAATACCGCAAAGGTGCTGCGTCGAGCCGGCGGCGCGACAGGATTCCGTCCCCGCCACAGCCCCCAGCAGGAACATCGATCCGTGCCATCTACAGCAACAGCGCGCTGAAGGCCAACACCAGCGCCGGTGGCGTCAGGGTGCCCCAGTGCGCCAGTGCCCAAGAGCGAAACGCCCGCAAAGCCTCGCCCCAGGAGCAGAAGCGAGCCCGGAACGCCCGGCGGGCAAAGCACCAGATGCAGGCCGCCAGCATCATGAAGATCATGAAGCCGACCCATGCGGTATACATCTGCGCGGTATGGCCCTCCACATGAAAGAGGGCCTCCAGCAGGTGCTCCAGCCCCAGTTCCAGCACCTCGATCAGAATGTGCAATATGTGCAGGATGGTGCCCAGGATGACGCCCCCGAACAGCCAGAAGACCAGCATCAGCAGGGAGTAGACGACAGCTGGGGACCGCCAGAGCCGCTGTGTTGCCCGGCTGCCGGATTCCCGCCGGCGTGGCAGGCCGACAGGGTGAAACGTGCGTGGGTATCTCATGTGACATCCTCCTCATCGCTCACAACTGGAAGGTATCGAGAAAACCAGCTCCGCCGGCCGGGGCATCAGGCCACGTCGGCGTACTCGTAGATGGGGCTGAGCTGACTGCCCGGCGGCAGGCTGATGAGCTCCTTGATGATCCCATCCTGCAAGCCGTAAACCCAGCCATGCAGTATCGGCCGGCGATCCTGGTTCCAGGCGCCTTGGATGATGGAGGTATGTGCCAGATTGTAAATCTGCTCGATGACGTTCAGCTCGACCAGGCGATGGACACGCGCATCCTCCGAGCCCAGGGCGTCCAGTTCCCCTTCGTGCAGCCGATAGATATCCTTGATGTGCTTGAGCCACTTGTTGACCATCAGCAGGTTGGGATTCTGTTTCTTCAGGGAGGCGCGGATGCCACCACAGTTGTAGTGGCCACAGACGATGACATGGTTGACCTTCAGTACATCAACCGCGTACTGCAGCACACTGAGGCTGTTGAAATCGGTCGTGATAACTTGGTTGGCGATGTTGCGGTGGACAAAGATCTCGCCTGGCTGGGCATTGACAACGATCTCGGACGGCACCCGGCTGTCCGAACAGCCGATCCAGAGAACTTCCGGCTTTTGCACATCGGCAAGACGGCTGAAGAAGTTGGGATCAGCGAGCACCATATCCTGCGCCCAAGCCTTGTTCTCGAGCAGTAATTTTTCGAAGGTTTTCACTGGCGGCTCCTGGACTGTCTGAAGAGAATCGACGCGACATTACGTATTGCGTCGAAACCATTAAATCATGCCAACCGGCTCTCCACAACCAGCCACCGGCAAAAAAAACCACTTTCTGGATCAGAATGGTTCATTTGAACCTAATTGGCGAGATAAGCTTCCGGGAGCGCCACAGCTGTCCGCGGGGCAGTGCGCATGGGATTCGTGGAGCAAAACCTCTATACGCGGGACTGGCAGATGGTGGGAGACAAGCCCCGGCGCTTGTCAAAAAAGTTGTCGCATCGAGCTAGATCGCTTTTGACGCCGGCACCGTCGAGACGGTCGGCGTCTTGACGGGATTCAGCCAGACCTCCCCGATCGGCACCCAAATTCCGGATGTTCCGGCTCCAGCGGGCGCGAGCCGCGGCGTAGACCTGCTCGCGCGCTGCCCGGGGCGTGACGGGCTTGGCGCTCGGCGGGCATCACAGAACGGAGCGCGCTGTGGCGGTGCTGCTGGTGATACCCGCGCACGAAGTCCAGGGTCCATTCCCGCGCGGCGTTGAAGCTGTCGAAGTCGCCGTGCGGGTAGTCCGGCCGGTATTGGCAGGTGCGGAACCAGGCCTCGGAAAAAGCCTTGTCGTCGCTGACCCGCGGCCGGCTGTAGGAGGCCGCCATACCCAAGGCCTCCAGCGTAGCCCGCAGGGTGCTGCCTTGCTGCGGACGGCGTTGTCGGCCTGCAGGACCTTGAGCTGACCTGCGCAGCCTTCGGCCAGGACCGCCCGGCGCAGCACCTTCGCACCGTACTCGGCGGATTACCGTTCGTCGATCTCCCAGCCCACAATCTTGCGGCTGTAG
>NZ_BAAHXD010000015.1:0-68773 GCF_054657115.1 Methyloparacoccus murrellii
GCGATGGCATTCATAGGAAATCATCCTCAAGACGGCGGAGACGTTGAAACAGCGGCGCGAGGCGGCGAGGCGGCGCGACGCCAACCAGAGCGCCAAGCCGGGCGCGGCACTTGCGGAGCTGGCCCGGCGTGGGCTGTTCGCGCAGGCGCTTGATTTGAAGGCGGCACAGGTCGGCCAGCACATCGTCAAAGGGACCGGGCATCACTTCAGCCGAATAATCTCGGTCGGACGCAGGGCCATCAGCCTGGCTTGAGCCTTGCCGGCCTGTTCGTCGGTCAGCTTGCCGGCGCGGTGCAGATGGTTCAGCGTCAGTTGTGCCTTGACCAGATCAAGCGGCTGATCCTGTCTGCCAAAGTCCGGCCGGCGGGTGCGGCCCGTGTAGCGGCCAGCGGAAAGACTTTTCACCAGGGCGCGGCCCTCGCGGCGTTGGCGGTTAACGGTGGCTTCGAGCTCGGCTAAAAGCCTTTCTGACTCAGTCATGGGGTCATCCTCAGTTGCAGGTACCGGTGGAGGGGCAGCCCAGCCGCACGCGCACGGGTTTTGAGCGCGGCATGCAAGGGCTTGGGAATCTGGATGGTTCGGAACTCGCCCTGGTGGGCCTTGCGAAACCGGGCCTGGCGCTCGCGGCCCTGTTGGCGGCGGCGGGCTTGGCGGTCGTCAGTCACGGGGGGCACCCGTAAAAAAAGGGGCCGCCGACTCCGCGTCAGCCGGCGGCGAGGTTTCCACGGAGATGGCAGGAAGAGCGTGAACCATGCCCCCATTGGGCCGTCACGACATTCGCGTTACTACAGTGATGCTTACAAATCTACGGCAATGACGTATGATTGCCGCACAGGCACACCTTTATCGAACTGCCCGTGTTCACGCGGTTTGCCGCCGACTGTCTGGACGAGGATGAATTGATGGATTTGCAGCGGCATCTTGACGCCAATCCTCACGCGGGGCCGGTTGTGCCCGGTACGGGGGGTGTACGCAAACTGCGATGGTCACGCCCAGGCATGGGTAAACGGGGCGGCCTACGGATTCTTTACTACGTGCAGGATCAACATGGGCGCATCTGGCTCTTGACGGTGCATGGCAAAAGCGCCCAGGAAAACATCAGCCCAACCACCTTGAGGACACTACGGGAGATAGCCGACCATGCCGAAATTATCTGAAGCCGAACTCATGGCCCAAGATGCCCAGCGCGACCTCAACGGGGAGTTGCTACAGGCGATTGAAGAACTGAAAGCCGGTCAGATTGGCCGGGTCAGCGTGATTACCGATGACGGGCGCATTGTGGAATCGCCCGTCGCCAAAATCAGATTCAGGACACGGTTATCGCAGGCCAAATTTGCCGGTCTGCTGGGGGTCTCGACGCGGACGCTTCAGGAATGGGAGCAGGGGCGGCGCAACCCATCAGGCGCGGCCAAGACATTGCTTCGCGTGGCGGAGAAGCATCCCGAAATCTTGCGCGAACTGGCATGATCGGCGACAAGGCTGAAGCAAAAACCGGGCGCATGATCCACATGCCGAGAACGTCATTCATGCCGGCACCACCTTGAACACCGCTTGGACCATATCATTGGGCGAGAACTTCGGCGTCCACCGATTGAGTGCCCGCAGCGTCGCCATATCACTCGGCCCCTCTGCCGCGAGGGCTCGCTCAAGCTGGCGGATGTGCTGGTCATGGATACCCCGCTGCCGCGCCATGGCCTTCAGTTGGCCCCACCAGACGCGGGCCTTGGGAAAGGGGTCTCGGCCAGACAGCTCGCCGGAGATTCGCTGGACCAGAAGTAGGGCGGAAAGCTCCGGAGAGATGCCGAGGACTTCCGTTCCGTCCGAGTCGTAAGTGCCCGTGGGAACAACGTGAAACTGTCGCCCGGCGAAGTAGGCTTTTGCCGGATCGTCGGCAGGGTGTAGTCGTGTGATGCTCATGTGTTGCCTCAAAATGACGGGTCATCGTTGAAATCCTGGCCCCAATGCCCACTCGCAGGAATGAGCATCGAGCCGGGTATTAATGGCGCTACCCCGTTGATTGATTCGAGTCGGTCGGAATACTTTTCCACCAAGATTTCCCGCAACTCGGCCTCGGATTTCCCAACCTCGCCCAACAGACTGCCTCCCCCGCCTGAGTTTCGGAGCTTGAACCGCACCGACGCCCGCGCCACGAAGGCGGCGACATGCTCGGTGGGAACGTCCATGTCGAATTGATAAGCGCCCGCCTGGAGCGTGATCCGCTCTCTGCCCGGTTCGGGCGGCGGCGGCAGCTGGCTCGCGAAGTGGTCCGCCAGGCTGTCCCAGTCGTCGGCCGGATAGTGCGCGAGGCCATCGAGCATCCGCGCCACCTGGTCGTCGCCGTCACCGTGCACCTCTCGACAGACACGTTCGGCGGCGATGGCCAGGCGGGCGGGAAGGGGGTTTTGTAGGTTTCGATGGTAGCCCCCCGCCACGCTTTCAGAATTGGCAGGAGAGGGGGTAGCCGTGGATGAAGCATCAAAAATGCTCCCAGGCGCGGCCTTTGGATGTCTCCAAGCGGTGAATCGGTGTGGCGGTGGTGGGCTTACCTCGCGCAACCTCGCGGGAGGTTTTTGCCGTTTCCGCGAAGTGCCGGGAAATCCTGAAGCGAGAACCCCCGCGTAAACCTCGCGGGTTCGCGGTTCCTATAGGGCCGCGCGGTAGATTCCGCGAAGTGAGAACGCGGCCAAATCCGTTAAATTTGGCGCTGAAATGACGGTACTGCGCGGGCATCTATGCGTCCTCCCGCGAAGTAGGCACTTTGCCAGCCGGGTGCAGATAGGTCTGCCTGCCGCCATGCTTGCCAGATGGCAAAGGCATATCAACCACGCGCATCTGCGCCCGAAGCACGGCTATGGTTTCGCGTATGCGGTCGCGAGACATACCCAGCTTCTGCTTCTGCGCTTCAATGGTTGCGCCGGTGTGATACTCAGGCGGCGAAGATTTCAGGCATGACGCGAGGAAGTTCTCCACCTGGTCACACAGCGCCCGCTTCTCGGCTTCGGGGTCATAGCGCGGACGGTGAGCCTCGGTCACATAGCACGATGACTTGGCGTTGCCCCACTGATTGATACGGACCTCTTGCGGCTTGAGGCCGAATGGATGCTCAGCACCATCAGCAGCATCCTTCACCTTGGCGGTCGTCCATTTCTTGGCGTCTCCATCGGCCCATACGAATAGTGAAGCGTCTAAGCTGCCCCTGAGGCTGGAATGCCCCAATTCCGTGGCGTTGGTGCCGTTGGTCTTGCTGGTCGAGTGATAGATGCTCACGACCAAGCAACTCCCGGCGCGACGAATCCGGTCAATGCCCGCGATGGCCTTGCCCATGTCGGCGCTGTTGTTCAGGTCCATTCCCGCCGTGGCGCGGGTCAGGGTGTCGATGATGACGACCGGGAACGCGTGCCCCGCCGTAAGCGTCAGCAGGTGGTCGATGTCGTCGGGGTTGGCAAGCTCAAAGGGTTCGTTATCGATGACGACCAGCGAGTCCGGTATGGGCTTACCTGAGCCATCGGCGTGCGCCTTGAGTCGGTCGCGGATATGGGCCTCGCCTTCGAGACACACATAGATGACATGCCGCTGTGCCACGCGATAGCCAAACCATGTGCGGTCGCCTCGGGCAATCGCCAGCGCCAAATCCAGCGCCAGAAAGGTTTTACCCGCGCCCGACTGTCCATAGATGCAGGCGCTGCCGGTGGCCGGCAATACGTCCTCCACGGTCTCCTTGGGCGGATCGCGCTGCAGAAGTTCACGATAGGTGCGCGGAATGTATTTGCAGTCCGGCCGCTTGGCCGCGCCGATGGGGTCAATGGTCGACATGGCCAGACCTCCATGCTGCAAGGTCATTCCAATCCGAACCGGCCACGCCCTCGGGAAATTCCGGGATTGACAGTTCCGCCCGTGCGGCCCGTGCGGCGGCTTCGGCCTTGGGCCTGCCTACCGGATCGGAATCGCCCGCGATGATGATGCGGCGATGCGGAAAGATGGCCCTAAGCTCTACCGCTACGTCCATCAGGTTGCCAGCCGAGAACGCCACATATGCGGCTTGCCCGGTCTGCCCCGCGATGGTGGCGGCGGTGGCGTAGCCTTCGCAGACGAACAGCAGATGCCCGTGTGTGTCGCCAGTCCAGTGCATCAGCCCCTTGACACGGCCTCCGGTCATGAACCGTTTCGAGAAACCATCCTCGTGCGATTCGATGCGCTGCAAGCTCCATAGCCGGCCCCAGGAATCGCGCAAGGGAATCAAGAGGTCATTACCCTTCACTCGCAAACCCCACGCTCTGACGCGCTTCCTGTCCAGATACGGATGCCCCTCGCAATCGGTGGCCTGTTCCCATATCCGTGCGGCACGGCTTGCCGCTTCCATGTGGCGAGCGTGTTCCTCGGCCTTGCGTTGGGCCTTGGCCTGCTCCATGCGCTGCTTTGCGCCGGGGTCTGGCTTCCAATTGCCATCGGCTTTCCAGGTGGCCCTGGTGCCGGCCACAAAGTCTTGAAACCACCCAGCGGCCCGACCATCACCATGAAGGACGTAGGCCGCATTTTTGGTTCCGCGCCGATGCCCTTCCACATGGATTCGGTGAAGCTGGCCATCGGCCAATATTGGGTCATGCGTGACAATACCGGCCTCTGCCATTGCTGCGGCGAATGAGCTTTCCGCATCGGCTGTCGGTACGGTAAACTGTCCTTGCACACATTGAAGATTGGCCCTCTCCCCGTCAGCAGCGGGGCGGGGGCTTTGCATATCAGTGGGCATGAGATTCGCCCTCCTTCCGCTTGCGTCCCACCGGGCTTTCGCCCATAGCGGCCAGCGGCATGTCTCGATTCAGGAATTTCTCGACCGACTCCTTGCGCCAGTGGACGCCCCTCTTGCCCGTGCGTATCGGGGTATCCAGCGTGCCCTCACGGACATGCGCCCACAGCTTCGAGTCTGATATTCCTGCCAAGGCCATGATGACCGGACGCGGGACTAGGGCATTACCGGGCAGCAGGGGATACGCCCGCAGCAGGATTTGCATCATTGCGCTGTCTTGAATTCCCGACATTGTTGAACACCTCTTGGGTTGTTGAACTACGTCGAAAACCTTCCCGTCACGACAAGCCACCCGCAAAGCGGAGTCGCCCAAACCATTGATTTTGCTGGGTTTCGCGCTCATAACAGCCCACCCTCAGACTCGACCGGCGCGGCGTACCTCTCGCGTGCTTCGGCCACGTCGGCAACTTCCTGTAGGTACATCGCCAGGCTGCGGAACTCGTGGGCTGCAAGGCGCAACGCCTTTGGCGTAATGGCCTCGCCGTTCAGGTCCTCTATGAGCCGGCGCATGGTCGCGGTGACGTTGTTGGCGGCTTCCTCTAGCTCATGGTCACGCGACATGGGCATCCTCCCGCCGGGTGGAGGCGTCGAAGCTGCAAATCACCAATCCCTCACGGTCGTCCAGGTGCTCAACGGCCCGGCGGGCTGCGGCTTCGGATGCGTACGTGCGGGTGATTGGGCGGGCATAGCTGGCCTCCACGCCATCAACGATGACGGTCTCGACCTTGCCGACGTAGTGCCTCCACCCCTGAAAGCCGCGCGGCTCGATGCGTTCGTGCGTGGCCAGCACGCCCAAGAATCGGGCCAGTGCGGCCAGGTCGGCGTCCCTTTGCAGCACTTCGCCAGCGCCATCGAGGACGGCGTACCGACCCAACCGGCGGCGGGCGGGGGCGTGCTCGCGGGTGATCAGAAGGGAGTGATTTCTCTTCGCCAGTGCGCGGCGAAGTCTTTTGATGACGGTCGATTCCTTGACCCAGTGAAGATCGGACGTGGGGGTATTTGGGCGGATTTCGCCCGTAGATGTGGCGTTGATTGCCATTGTGGTGACTCCTGAGTTAGGGGAGTAACCGCCACGATCTCTTTCCACGGAGATTGGGTGGCGGACTGACGCGGGGTGGAAAACCGGACTCAGGGACCGGCCAGCCGTGAGGCTGCCCGCGCCAGCCGCCATAGACTGACGACCGGACACGAAAAAGCGCCCACGGGTGGCGCTGTTCAATGCGCCTGAGTGTACAGGGTTTCCACGCCCTGCCCAGTTTGCGAACTGGGACAATTCATTCTGTCCCTCGGCGCGGCGGACTGTCAAGCGCGGCGCGTTCATGCCGCACCCCGGCTTTGTTTCACCCGGGCGTCCAGCCAGGCGTCAATTTCTGATTCGATCCAGCCCACGGACCTATTACCCACCAGGATCGGCTTAGGGAATGTGGGGTCGTACTCGGACGGACGTTTGGGATTGGGTCGGGTTTTTGCGTAGATCGAGCTGCGGGACAAGCCGGTCCTAGCCTCGACCTGACGGCGGCGCAGGATGGTGACGCGGGCCTGGGCGTCGCGAATTTGATTTGCAGCCATTGTGTACTTCCTCGGAAGCCGCCGGAAAATGCCGGCATGGCTGCGTATTTTTTACATCGCGGGCCGCCTGAACAGGGGGCGGATGATGGAAAACCCACCCCCTGGTTATGCCGCTATTGGGGGGGGGATTCAGACATTAAAGGGTGGGTGGATCATCGTTCCTAACCCGATGAACCCCAGCAATGTCGCCGGTTTAGAGGGGGGGGGTGGTTTACTTGCCGGGTGTCTTGGCGGCGCCTCCAGTCAACTGCCAGTTCGCTACTTTCGCAACTTCCTCGATGCCGGTCTCATTGGGCTTGCCCTCACCATCGGTCATTTCAAACTCTGCCGCATGCCCGCGTAGCCACTTGACCAGGGCTTGCTTGGGATGTTTCCCAACTGGGTCGGTCACGGCCTGCCATGCGCTCACTGCCGCTGCCAGCTTGGGAGCATAACGGGGATTATTGCAATCCATGAAGCCAAGTGCCTCAGTGGAATCATTTCGGCCAGGCGGCGGTTTGATGGCTAGGCCATCTAGCCAGCGCAAAAAGGAATCCACATATACCGATGAATCATAATAGTGACTCCTGTTCTCATCGCCAGGAGAATAAAACCCCTTTATCTCTCGCCTATGCAATGCGCAGTAAATTGCATTTATTTTCCCAATAATCCCATAGTGTGCAATTCTTGGGCGCTTATGAAACGGCAGCTTTAAGTCTTCTGGAAACCAAAAAAGCTCTGGGTCATCAAGATCAAAGTCAGGGGCAAGTAACGCAGCCTCAATGATAGTCAAGGTTTCGATAGTGCCAGCAGCTTCTAACTCCTTCAGAATATCCATAGCGCCCCTTATCACGCATCTCCCCTGAATCAGATGCCGCGCCAGCCGGGCAAGGGTTTCCCGGTTTTCGTCCCGTCGAACTAGGCGCGGCTAATCGTTATGCCGCCTGGAATGATTTCCCAAACCGGCCAATAATTACTTTCCGCTCATCCTCGATTTGGGCGTCCACAAAATCGGCCCACTATTGCAACATTTCCCGCCGCTGGTCGGCGTACTGCGCCCGGTTGTAGACGCCCCGGATGCCCTTGGTTTCATGGGCCAGGCTTTTCTCGATCCAGTCCGAATTGAAGCCGGCTTCATGCAGATGCGTGGATGCCGTGCGCCGGAAATCGTGGATCACAAAGTCCCGCACATCAGCCTCCAGCGCCCGCACGGCAACATTCAGCGTGCTCTTGGCGATAGGCTGTTTCAGGCTGCGTGAGCTGGGGAATACCCATTCAGAACCGCTCGCCAGCCCCTTCAATTCCTCGAACATGGCCACCGCCTGCCGGGACAGTGAAACAAGGTGCGGTTTGTCTTTCTTCATGCGCTCGCCGGGGATCGCCCATTCCGCTTTCTCAAGGTCAAGTTCTTCCCATCTGGCTTCGATCAGTTCCGATTTCCGCACCATGCACAGAATCAGCAGGTGTAGCGCCAGCTTGTGCGCCCGCTTCATGCTCGACTGGTAGATAGCCCGTAACAGCTTTCCGATTTCCTCCTGGGTCAGGGCTACGTCGCGGCTCTTAGCTTGGGCAATGAATTTCGCCTCGATTGCCGCCGCCGGGTTGAATTGGGTTTTCTCCCGCGCAATGGCATAGGCGAAAAGCCGTTTCAGTACATTGCGGGTTTGCAGCGCCATTTGATCGGCCCCGCGATTCTTTATCTTGTCGGTAATCGCCAGAATGTCGGTCACGGTCACGTCGGCAATCTGTTTGCTGCCAATCGCCGGGATCACGTCTTTTTCCAGCGCACGCAGGATGTTGCGGGGGTTGCTGTTCGCCGGGGTCACAATCTCGGCATACCAGCGCCGGGCAAAGGCTTCCACCGTGTCGGCTTCCTTCGCCGCCTCTTCCTTGATTCTGGCTTTCTCGCGGGTTTTCAAACACCATTCACGGATGAAGGCTTGCGCCAGTTCCTTGACGGCGGGGGCGGCATCCTCGGGGATCGCATCGCCGCGCTTCATTGCCATTGGCGATAGCCCCCGGCCCGCCAGTGCCTTGCAGTCGTCGCGCCAGGTCCGCGCCTCGGCCAGTGAGTAGGTCGGGTAGTCGCCCAGGGTCACTTTCTCTTGCTTGGACTCTCGCCCGCCCAGGCGATAGCGATACCTGAATGTCTTGGCGCCGCCCGGCTGGACCTCGACGTAGAGGCCTTTCTCATCGGCCACCTGGTATCTGGCTTCTGCGGGCTTGAGATTCCGCAGTTTGGTATCCGACAGCGACATCGTGTTTCTCCGTCATCCCATGCGTGCGCCACGAAAATCGGACGATGCCCGTGGCGCACCGTAATTCCGTGGCGCACATGATGAAATCCATGTGGGTTGCGGCCTTCAGCCGGTTTCTGGGGGCAATTCCGTCCATTGGAATGTGATATC
Organism: Methyloparacoccus murrellii; assembly: GCF_054657115.1. Taxonomy (NCBI): domain Bacteria; kingdom Pseudomonadati; phylum Pseudomonadota; class Gammaproteobacteria; order Methylococcales; family Methylococcaceae; genus Methyloparacoccus; species Methyloparacoccus murrellii. Next base: position 8,761 of record NZ_BAAHXD010000015.1, read on the forward strand.
ACCGCCCCAGAAACAGCCCGCGTGGCACACATTTCAGAACTCCGTGGCGCACACCCTGTTGCCGTGGCGCACATGTGGGCACACATTTTCACGGATTCCACCGGAACACACAAGACAGCTTCGGAACAGGAATTCAGGAACGACAAGGGTTTGACAGCCTTTTCCCGGAACACAACGGACGCCCCGGAACTAAAGCTATTTTCCGATGCAGAAGCTGGAAAAAATGCGGCCCAGCAGGTCGTCGCTGGTGAATTCGCCGGTGATCCCGGAGAGGGATTGCTGAGCCTGGCGCAGCTCTTCCGCGACCAGTTCGGCAGCGCCGTCGTCGAGCCGGGCACGTGCCTGGTCGAGGGCGAGGCGCGCCTGGTCGAGGGCATCTAGGTGGCGGCGGCGAGCGGTGAAGATACCCTCGGCTTCGCTGTCGTAGCCGACGCTGGCCTTGAGATGCGCTAGCAGGCTGTCCAGGCCTTGGCCGGTCTTGAGCGAGACATGCGCCACCATGCCATCCGCTGTGCGGGTCAGGCCCGGTGCCCGGCCGGTCAGGTCGATCTTGTTGTGAACTCGGGTGACAGGGAGATGCGACGGCAGGGTGCCGAGCAGGCCTTCGCTGCTCTCGGGATCGCTGTCGTTGATGAGCAGCAGTACGTGGTCGGCGGATTCGATTTCGGCGCGGGCGCGACGCATGCCCTCCCGTTCGACCGGATCGTCGCTGTCCTCGCGCAGGCCGGCGGTGTCGATGACATGCAGGGGCAGGCCGTCGATCTGGATGAATGCCCGCAGGGTGTCGCGGGTGGTGCCGGCAATGTCGGTGACGATGGCGGTGTCACGGCCGGTGAGGTGATTGAGCAGGCTGGATTTGCCGGCATTGGGACGGCCGGCGATGACGATGCTCATGCCTTCGCGCAGCAGGCAGCCCTGGCGGGCCTGGGTCCGCAGCGTCGCCAGCCGTTGAGTCAGGCCATCGAGCTGTTCGCCGAGGCGCGCTTCGGCGAGGACATCGATGTCCTCGTCGCTGAAGTCGATGGCGGCTTCGACATGCAGGCGCAGCTCGATCAAGGCTTCGACCAGGCCGTCAATCTGACGCGAGAATTCTCCCTGCAGCGAGCGTTGGGCTGATCGGGCGGCGCTGGCGGTGGTGCTGTCAATTAGGTCGGCGATGGCCTCGGCCTGGGCGAGATCGATCTTGTCGTTGAGGAAGGCACGTTCGCTGAATTCGCCGGGTCGCGCCAACCGCCCACCGAGGGCCAGAATCCGCTGCAGCAGCATATCCAGCACCACCGGGCTGCCATGGGCGTGGAGCTCCAGTACGTCTTCGCCGGTGAAGGAACGCGGCGCAGGGAAATACAGGGCCAGGCCCTGATCCAGGCTCTGCCCGTCCGTGTCCAGGAAGTGGCCGAAGTGCGCCTGCCGGGGCGGGATGGTTGTTCCCAGCAGGGCTTCGAGGATCGCGGGTACCTCGCTACCCGAGACACGAATGATGCCGATGCCGCCCCGGCCGGCCGGGGTGGCGATGGCTGCGATGGTCTCCGCGGTGGGCGTCATGCGAGGAGCCCATGGGCGGCGCGCGGCGCCGCCCGGGTTGGTCACGCCCTCAGGCCTTGGCGGCCACGCCGGCGACGATGGTCTTGTTGATGTACCACTGCTGCAGGATGGACAGGAGGTTGTTCACCACCCAGTACAGCACCAGGCCGGACGGGAAGAAGGCGAAGAAGCCGGTGAACATGATCGGGAAGAACTGCATGATCTTCGCCTGCAGCGGATCGGACGGCGGCGGGCTGAGCTTTTGCTGGATGAACATGGATACGCCCATGATCACCGGCAGGATGAAGTAGGGATCCTTGGCGGACAGATCGGTCAACCAGCCGATGAAGGGCGCCTGGCGCATCTCCACGGCTTCGATCAGCACCCAGTAGAGGGAGATGAACACTGGGATCTGCACCAGGATCGGCAGGCAGCCGCCCAGCGGATTGACCTTCTCCTTCCTGTACATCTCCATCATGGCGTGATTGAGCTTCTGCTTGTCGCCGGCGTATTTTTCCTTCAGCTCGGCGAGCTTGGGTTGCAGCTTGCGCATGTTGGCCATGGAGCGGTAGCTGGAGGCCGAGAGGCGGAAGAACAGGGCCTTGAGGGTGATGGTGACGAAGATGATGGCCCACCCCCAGTTGCTGAAGATCTTGTGGAACTGCTCCAGCAGCCAGAAGATCGGCTTGGCGATCAGGGTCAGGGCACCGTAGTCCACGGTCAGGTCCAGGCCCGGCGCGGTGGTTTCCAGCACGCGTTGCAGTTTGGGGCCGGCGAACAGCTGGGCCTGGGCGCTCTTGCTCTCGCCCGGGTTCACGGTCAAGGGCGGCGCGTAGGCGCCGATGACGAAATGATGGTCGGACAGCGCCTTGGTGTAGAAGTTGTTTTCCTGTCCGGTGGCAGGTACCCAGGCGGCGAGGAAGTAATGCTGGATCATGGCAATCCAGCCCTCCTGGGACTTGCGGCTCAGATTGTCGCTGGCCATGTCCTTGAAGGAGATCTTTTCGTATTTTTCCTCGGGGGTATACAGCACGCCGCCGGTATAGGTGCGAACGAACTGGTCCTTGTTCTTGTCGCCCGGATCCTTGCGCTGCAGCTGGACATACTGGCGCGCGCTCCATGAATTCTGCCCGTTGTTGGCAACCTGTTGCTCCAGGCCGATGTCGTAGCTGCCGCGCTTGAAGACATAGGTCTTGGTGACGGTTACACCGGTCGGACCCACCCAGGTCAGCGGGACCCGCAGCTCGCCCTGGCCGTCGGCCAGGCGGTATTGGCCTGCGCTGGCCTGCCAGAGCGTGTGGTGGTTGGGGGAGTTGGCCTCGTCGCCGATGAAGCCGCTCTGGGCGACAAACACCAGATCCTCGTCGGTCAGCAGCCGCACCGGTTTGTCCGGCGTGTCCTTCGCTTGCGGATATTGCAGCAGATCCAGCAGGCGCAGATCGCCGCCCTCGGTGTCGATCTCCACCCGCATGACATCGGTCTCCACCTGCACCCGCTGCTTGCGGATCAGCTCGGCGCCGCCGCCGGCAACGGCCGAACCGGTGGTGCCGGCTGCTTCCCCTGCCGTACCCGGAACATCCGGTCTGGCCGCAGACGCGCCGGTTCCGCTCTGGCCAGCGGGCGCAACCGGCTTGGGTCCGTAATCCAGTTGCCATTGCTGGTACAGCATGACACTCAGGAAGAAGAAGAACACGATCAGTACGAACCTTGCGTTATCCATGGGAGGGGTTTCCGTTTACTTGTCGGGTACGGGATCGATGCCGCCTTCGTGCCAGGGGTGGCACCTGGCAAGGCGCTTGACGGCCAGAACGGTGCCGCGCCAGGCGCCGTAACGCTGGATCGCGGTCAGCGCATAGGCCGAACAGGACGGCTCAAAACGACAATGATGCCCCAACCAGGGGCTGATCAGATAGCGGTAGAGCTGGATGAGGCCGACCAGGAGGTACCGCATTGCTTCACCAGACGTTGCCAGTGTTTCCGCAATGAGCGATGGAGGTGTTCATGATCTGCCTGGGATGCGGGGGAGCGCGCCATGACGACAAAGTCGAAACCGGCCAGCTGTCGCTGATGCAGTCGAAAGGACTCTCGGCTGACGCGCTTGATCCGGTTGCGGTCTGCGGCCTTCCTCACTTGCCGCTTGGAGATGGCCAGGCCCAGCCGCGGGAAGTTGCGTCCATTGGCGCGCGCCATGACGCTGAGGTAGTGATCGGCGGACCGGGTGGCTTCCGCGAAGACCTGCTGGTAATCCTTGGCCTGGGTAAGTCGCAGCGTGCGCGGGAAGCCGAAAGGCGCCGGCAAGATCGTCAGACGGTCAGCCGCTTGCGGCCCTTGGCCCGGCGGGCGTTGATGACCAGACGGCCACCGCGGGTCTTCATCCGGGCGCGGAAACCGTGGGTCCGCACACGCTTGATCTTGCTGGGCTGATACGTTCTTTTCATGATGGAAACCTTGGAAACCGACGATGCAAAAGAGGCAAAATGCTAAAACAGGGAAGAATGGCGTGTCAATCCTGCGGCCGGGCCGATGCTTGGGTTATATTAGCTGGCCTGCCGTGAGACCGATCTGCTCCCCATGCCGATGCCCCTGTTGCTTCCCTCGTTCGTTTCCGCCATCCCGTCATGAGTCAGCTCTGGTCCCAGTGCATGAGTCGCCTGGAAGGTGAGCTGCCGCCGCAGCAGTTCAACACCTGGATTCGCCCGCTGCAACCGGTCGAGAATGGTTCCGAACTCAAGCTGCTGGCGCCCAACAAGTTCGTGCTGGACTGGGTGCGCCAGCATTTCTTCAGCCGTATCGAAGAGGTGCTGAGCGCACAGAATGATCCGGCACCGACCGTATCGCTGGAAATCGGCACCCGTGCCAGCGAGCCCTTGCTGGCGCGCCCTGTCCCTGCGCGCAAGCCGGGCAGTGCCAAGAAGGTGCCCAACAACCTGAATCCCGCGTTCACCTTCGCCGACTTCGTCGAGGGCAAGTCGAACCAGCTGGCCAAAGCGGCCTCCCTGCAGGTGGCGCAGAACGTCGGCCGCGCCTACAACCCCCTGTTCATCTATGGCGGCGTGGGGCTCGGCAAGACCCACCTGATGCATGCCATCGGCAACGAGATTCTCAACGGCAATCCTGGCGCCAACATCGTCTACCTGCATTCCGAGCGCTTCGTGTCGGACATGGTCAAGGCGCTGCAACACAATGCCATCAACGCTTTCAAGGATTACTACCGCAGTGTCGATGCCCTGCTCATCGACGATATCCAGTTCTTTGCCGGCAAGGAGCGTTCGCAGGAGGAGTTTTTTCATACCTTCAACACGCTGCTGGAGAACAAGCACCAGGTTGTCCTGACCTGCGATCGCTATCCCAAGGAAATCAAGGGACTCGAGGAGCGGCTGAAGTCGCGCTTCGGCTGGGGCCTGCCGGTAGCAGTGGAGCCACCCGACCTGGAGACGCGGGTGGCGATCCTGATGAGCAAGGCCCAGCATGCCGGCGTGGACCTGCCCGACGAGGTGGCGTTCTTCATCGGCAAGCGCATACGCTCCAACATCCGTGAACTCGAAGGCGCCCTCCGGCGCGTGATTGCCAATTCCCATTTCACCGGCAAGCCGATCACGCTGGATTTCGCCCGTGACGCGTTGCGCGACCTGATCGCGCTGCAGGACCGGCTGGTCAACGTCGAGAACATCCAGAAGACGGTTGCCGAGTACTACAAGATTCGCGTCGCCGATCTCCTGTCCGCCAAGCGGACCCGCTCGGTGACACGCCCGCGGCAGGCCGCCATGGCGCTGGCCAAGGAGCTGACCAACCACAGCCTGCCGGAAATCGGCCAGCTGTTCGGCGGCCGCGATCACACCACCGTGCTGCATGCTTGCCGCAAGGTGCAGGAATTGAAGGAAAGCGACAGCAAGTTCGCCGAGGACTACAGCAACCTCAAGCGCACGCTCTCGGCGTGATCCCGAGGTTTTTGCCCCGCCGTCGTCGCTCCCGACCGTTCAACCCCAACAGGATCCATGCATGAAGTTCGCCATCGCCCGTGAGACTTTGCTTACCCCGCTCTCGCAGGTCATCGGTGTGGTCGAGAAACGCCAGACCCTGCCGATCCTGTCGAACGTGCTGATGCGGCTCAGCGATGGACGGGTGGAACTGACCGGTACCGATCTCGAGGTGCAGCTGGTGGCCAGTGTGGAGGCTGGCTCAGGCGAGGAGGGCGCGGTCACCGTGCCGGCCCGCAAGCTGCTGGACATCTTCCGTCTGTTGCCGGACCACAGCGAAGTCAGGGTCGAGCAGCGCGACGATCGCCTGGGTATCCGTTGTGGCAGCAGCCGTTTCAGCCTGGCTACGCTGCCGGTGGAAAACTATCCGGCCTTTGATTCGGGCACGACCGAACTCGAAGTCTCGCTGCCGGGCGAGACGCTGCGACAGGCGCTGGACAAGACCCTCTTTGCCATGGCACAGCAGGATGTGCGCTACTACCTTAATGGTCTGCTGCTGGATTTCGAGGGTAGCACGCTCAGGGCCGTCGCCTCGGATGGCCATCGTCTGGCGCTGTTCCAGGAAACGTTGCCCGCCCCCTTCGCCAACAACCGCCAGATCATCGTGCCGCGCAAGGGCGTGCTGGAATTGGTGCGGCTCTTGGGCGATGCCGACGATACGGTGATCCTCCAGATCTCGCCCAATACCGTGCGTGTCAATCTGGGGTCGGTGGTGTTCTCCGCCAAGCTGATCGAGGGCCGCTTCCCCGACTATCAACGCGTCATGCCGCGCGATCTCGACCGCCATTACCGCGTTGAGCGCGATCTCTTCCGCGGGGCGCTGAGCCGGGTTTCGGTGCTCAGTCTGGAAAAGCAGAAGAGCATCAGCCTGGAAGTCCCCGAAGGCGAGGGCGTCATGATCCTGAAAAGCCAGAATATCGAGCACGAGGAAGCCGAGGAGCGCGTGGCGCTGGAGGCCGAGGGTGGCGGTGTGTCGGTCGGCTTCAATGCCGGCTACCTGCTGGATGCGATCGGCCATGCCGATGCCGAGCATGTCCGCCTGTCCTTCACGCCGGCGGCCAACAGCTGCCTGATCGAGGATACGGTCGACACGCGGTACAAGTACGTCGTCATGCCCATGCGGCTCTGAGCCGGGTCGCCCGCGTCCACGGATGAGCCTGGTCAGGCTGGACGTCGTCGGGTTGCGCAACCTTGCGCCGATCAGTGTCGAGCCCCATCCGCGGCTGAATCTTCTGGTCGGCGCCAATGCCAGTGGCAAGACCTCGCTGCTGGAGGCGGTCTACCTGCTGGCCCGGGCGCGTTCCTTTCGCACCAGCCAGATCGGCCAGCTCATCCGGTTCGGTGCCAGCGAGCTGACCGTGGCCGGCCGCGTGGCCGCCGATGCCGATGCCGGCGGCGGCTCCATGCCCATCGGCATCCGTATCGGTCGGCGCGAGCGCGAACTCCAGATCGGCGGTCGCCCGGCGCAGTCCAGCGCCGAGCTGTTGCAGGTGTTGCCCCTGCTGGTCATCCAGCCCGCCGGCATTGCGCTGATCGACGGCGCGCCCAAACTCCGGCGCCAGTTCCTGGATTTCGGCGTCTTTCATCGGCAACCCGGCTATCTCGACGTCTGTCGCCGTTACGCCAAGGCGCTGCATCAGCGCAACGCCCTCCTGCGTGCCGGGCAGGCGGCAGCCCTCAAGCCGTGGGATCGGGAGCTGGCCCGGTACGGTATAATGATGCATGAGGCACGCGGGGACTATCTCGAGCGCCTCACGCCTTTTTTCAACGAAATAGGGGGGCGCTTCTTTTCCGGATCGCATTTCGCCCTGCGTATGCAGCCGGGCTGGGATCTTTCCCTCCCGCTGGCGATGGCGCTGGAAAATGATGTCGCGACGGACCTTCGCCATGGCCATACCCAGTCAGGTCCACACAAGGGGGACTTCTCCGTCCTCCTCGATCAGCGCCCCGTCAGGGCATACGTATCCCGCGGGCAGATGAAGCTGCTGGTGTACGCGCTGCTACTGGCGCAGTCGCGCCTGATGGAAGAACGGATCGGCACTGCAGGTTGCGTTCTGATCGATGACGTCGCCTCGGAGCTAGACGAGAACAACAAGAACATTCTGCTGGAGCTCCTGCGCGGCCGCCCCACCCAGTTTTTCATTACGGCCACTTCGCGCGAGGCCATCGCCGACCGGCTGCCGACGGAATCGGCCGTGTTCGAGATGGCGCAGGGCCGGCTCAGCCAGGCATGACCAACCCATGACCAATCAGATATCCCCCTCCGAATACGACAGTTCATCCATCAAGGTGCTCAAGGGGCTGGACGCCGTGCGCAAGCGTCCGGGCATGTATATCGGCGATACCGACGACGGCACCGGTTTGCACCACATGGTGTTCGAGGTGGTCGACAATGCCATCGACGAGGCGCTGGCGGGCTACTGCAGGAAGATCAAGGTCACCATCCATGCGGATGAGTCGATTACCGTCAGCGACGATGGCCGCGGCATTCCGGTGGACATCCACGCCGAGGAGGGGCGCTCGGCGGCCGAGGTCATCATGACCGTGCTGCATGCCGGCGGCAAGTTCGACGACAATTCCTACAAGGTTTCGGGCGGTCTGCATGGGGTGGGGGTTTCGGTCGTGAACGCCCTTTCCGAAATCCTCACGCTGGAAATCCATCGTGGCGGCAAGATCTACCGGCAGCATTACGCACACGGCGTACCGCAGGCGCCGCTGTCGCCCGTGGGCGACAGCGATGTCACCGGCACCACGGTCCATTTCAAGCCCAGCGCGGAGACTTTCAGCAACATCGAATTCCACTACGACGTTCTCGCCAAGCGCCTGCGCGAGCTGTCGTTCCTCAATTCCGGTGTCCGCATCGTGCTCAGGGACGAGCGCTCGGACAAGACCGACATCTTCGAATTCGAGGGCGGCATCCGCGCCTTCGTCGAGCACCTCAACAAGAACAAGACCCCGCTGTTCGAGAAGGTCTTCTACTTCCAGACCGAGAAGGATGGCATCACGGTGGAGGCGGCCTTGCAGTGGAACGATTCCTACCAGGAGAACATTTACTGCTTCACCAACAATATCCCCCAGCGCGATGGCGGTACCCATCTCGCCGGTTTCCGCGCCGCGCTGACCCGCACCCTGAACCAGTACATCGAGGAGCAGGGCCTGCTGAAGAAACAGAAGGTCGACACGTCCGGCGACGATGCCCGCGAGGGCCTGACCGCGATCCTTTCGGTCAAGGTGCCCGACCCCAAGTTTTCCTCGCAGACCAAGGACAAGCTGGTGTCTTCCGAGGTCAAGCCGGTGGTGGAATCGGCCATGGGCGAGAAATTCCAGGAATTCATGCTGGAGAATCCCGCCATTGGCAGGACCATCGCCAACAAGATGATCGATGCCGCCAGAGCCCGCGAAGCCGCCCGCAAGGCGCGCGAGATGACCCGGCGCAAGACGGCGCTGGATATCGCGGGTCTCCCCGGCAAGCTGGCCGATTGCCAGGAAAAGGACCCCGCGCTGTCCGAACTGTTCATCGTCGAGGGCGATTCCGCCGGTGGTTCCGCCAAGCAGGGCCGTGACCGCCGCACCCAGGCCATCCTGCCGCTCAAGGGCAAGATCCTCAACGTGGAGCGGGCGCGCTTCGACCGCATGATTTCCTCGGAAGAGGTCGGCACCCTGATCACCGCCATGGGCTGCGGCATCGGGCGCGATGAATACAACCCCGACAGGTTGCGTTACCACCGCATCATCATCATGACCGATGCCGACGTGGACGGCTCGCACATCCGCACCCTGCTCCTGACCTTCTTTTACCGGCAGATGCCGGAGCTGATCGAGCGCGGCCACATCTACATCGCCCAGCCGCCGTTGTACAAGGTCAAGAAGGGCAGGCAGGAGCAGTACGTCAAGGATGACAACGAACTCAACGACTACCTGCTGCAGCTGGCGCTGGAAAAGACCCGCCTGCACCCGGACGAGGCCACCCCGCCCATCCAGGGACCGGGTCTGGAAAAACTGGCGCGGGATTACCTGGCCGTGCGCGCCGTCGTCGACCGGCTGGCCCACCGCTATGACGAGACCCTGCTGAACGCCTTCAGCGAGCTGCCCGCCATTGACCCCGCCCGGCTCGCCGACCCGGCCGTCGTCTCGGTCTGGGTGGGGCAGCTGCGCGAGCGGCTCGGTCGCATGGAGGCGGGCGCGCGCTTCGCCCTAGAACCGGAATGTGGCGAGCAGCCGGAGTCCTTCCGGCTGCGCGTCAGCAAGCGCCTGCATGGTGTCTACAAGCATTTCGACCTCTCCGCGAGCTTCTTCCATTCCGGTGACTATCGGCGCCTGGCCGGTTTTGCCGGCATCACGGATGGCCTGTTCGGCCCGGACACGTGCGTGGCCGCCGACGAGCGCCGCGAGCCGGTGACCAACTTTCGCGCCGCTTTCGACTGGATGATGTCGGAAGCCAAGCGCGGCCAGCACATCCAGCGCTACAAGGGGCTGGGCGAGATGAACCCCGAGCAGCTGTTCGAGACCACGCTGGATGCCAGCACCCGACGCCTGCTTCAGGTGCGCATCGAGGATGCCATCGCTGCCGACGAGATCTTCACTACGCTGATGGGCGATCAGGTCGAGCCGCGCCGCGACTTCATCGAACGCAACGCCCTGGAAGTGACGAACCTGGATATCTGACGCATGGCCCATCGGCAACGGCGCGCGGTCATGCCCGATCCGGGGGAAGGTCTCCCGTTTGATGCTCCTTCTGGCCGCCCTTGTGAGCCTGGCGGTTGACGCTGGGCAGCTGCTGGTGGGCTTGCCGGGCCACGGCGCGGTCTATCACCTGCAAACGGGCCTGAAAGGCTGGCTGGCAGAGGGCAGGGCCACCAGCGTATGCCGCGGCTGTTAGGGGGAGGATGCCAGCATCCGGCCATCGGGGGGCTGGCGGCATTCTTGTTGCCCGGCCCTGCCGGCGCAACACCGGGATCGAGCGGCATATGCAGATTATTAGGTTTTGTTTATATTCTTGCGCTAGAATGGAGGCCTGTCGCAAGGTAGCTCCGCGTCATGAATACAGCCCTGATTTATCTGTTCGCATCGCTCCATATCGCCGATGGAGCGCTTACCTACCTCGGCTTGCAGCTCTATGGCCTGGCTGAAGCCAACCCGCTGTTGTCCGGGCTCGCCGCCGAGGTGGGGCTGGGGACGGCCATCATCGGCGGCAAGTCGCTGGAGACGGTCCTTGCCTACCGCCTCTACAAGCGCCGTGTCATCTTCAAGAAACACCCTTCGCTGGTGGCAACGCTGGCACTGGCGGTCCTGTTCTATACGGGTGTGGTCATCAACAATGCCTGGCTGGTCTTCGACGCACCCCCCGTCGCAGCGTCGGTATCGAACGAGATCTGAACAAGGCTTGCCGCCCCGGATGCTCGTCTCCGGCAAGGTCGTGATGCATCATCGCATGGGGTGCCCGGAAATCAGGCCTGTGTCATCCGCCCGGGACAGCCTTGGTCGCGCAATATATTCCGAAAGCGGCCATCCTGCCGGTTGCCCGGGCATCCTTGCCGGGATGATCACCGCAGCGTAGCCGGCGCAAGTCTTCGTGCAGGGAGGAAGGCCAAATCATTAGCTACAACCCCAAATCCTGGTGGGGTCTCATCTTCAAGTTCCACAGGAGCGACACCTTCCGGCGGTTGTTGCCCATCATGCTGACCATCGCGCTGTTCGCGGCCAGCGTGAGATACCTGGACGCCAACATTCTGCCTGGCTATTTCCACACGACCAGTGTGGTCCATTCGCTGTTTGGCTTCGTGATCTCGCTGCTGCTGGTGTTCCGCACCAACACCGCCTACGAACGCTGGTGGGAAGGGCGCAAGCTGTGGGGCCAGCTGGTCAACACCTCGCGCAATCTGGCCCTCAAGCTCGATGCCTGGCTGCCCGAGCGACATGCCGCGCGCACCCTGCTGGCCAATCAGCTGACGCGTTTCCCGGTGGCCCTGAAGGATCACCTGCGCGACCAGCCGTGGGACGAACCGGGGCATATCGTGCACGGGCCCAACGCGGTGTCGGCCGTTCTGTTCGCACAGATCGAGACCTTGTGTCGCCAGGGCGAGCTGACATCCTGGCAGCTGCTTTGCCTCAATCAGGAACTCAGCGCCCTCGCCGACATCTGTGGCGGCTGCGAGCGCATCAAGCGGACGCCCATCCCGTATTCCTACAACCTGTTCATCAAGAAGTTCATCTTCGCCTACATCCTGGCGATGCCCTTCGTCTTCGCGCCGGAGTTCGGCTACTGGACCTGCCTGTTCACGACCTTCATGTTCTATGTCCTGGGCAGCCTGGAAGTCCTCGCCGAGGAAGTGGAAAATCCCTTTGGTACCGACGCGAACGACCTGCCGATGGACGAAATCGCCGCCACCATCGCGCGCAACGTCCGGGAAATTCTGCAGCACCCCCGCGACTGACGGCCGGGCGGGTGCGCGTCGGCGGGATTGCTATAATCGCCGCCCTCTTTCGGTCCCGTGACGCCATCCTAGCCATGCCCGAGCACATCCTCTTTCTCACCGGCAAGCTGGCCGAAAAGCAGTTGCGCCGGACACTGGAGGAGATGGAGCCGGATTTTCTCTGGAAGGTGCAGCCCTTGGGCATCACCGTGGCCGCCCTGATGACGGCCGACATGATCCGTCGCCGGCTGAAGGATACCCAGGGCGCCGACCGCATCCTGGTGCCGGGCCGCTGCCGCGGCGACCTGGTGTCGCTGTCCGCCGACTTCGGCCTGCCGATCGAGCGCGGCCCCGACGAGTTGCACGATCTGCCCGAGTTCTTTGGCAAGCAGGCGCGGCGCCCCGATCTCGGCCGCTACGAGCTGCGCATCTTCGCTGAGATTGTCGAGGCGCCGCAGCTGGACGTGGACGGCATTCTCCGCCGGGCGCGCGACTATCGCCGCGACGGCGCCGACGTCATCGACCTCGGCTGCCTGCCGGCGACCCCGTTTCCGCATCTGACCGCCGCCGTCCAGGCGCTCAAGGCCGAGGGTTTCGGGGTCAGCGTCGATTCCCTGGAGCCGGAAGACCTGGTCCAGGGCGGCCGTGCCGGGGCAGACTTCCTGCTCAGCCTCAGGGAGGACACGTTGTGGGTCGCGGACGAGGTGGCGGCGACGCCGATCCTGATCCCGTCACCGCACGGCGATCTCGACTCGCTCGACCGGGCCATGGCTGTCCTGCAGGCCAAGGGACGGGATTTCATCGTCGATCCGATTCTCGATCCGATCCATTTCGGTTTCACCGACTCCATCCTCCGCTATCACGAGGTTCGCCGCCGCCACCCGCAGGCCGACATCATGATGGGGGTCGGCAACCTGACCGAGCTTACCCACTGCGATACCGCCGGCATCAATGCGACCCTGCTTGGCATCTGTTCGGAGCTGCATATCAGGTCGATCCTGGCGACTCAGGTCAGCAAGCACGCCCGCCGGGCGGTGCGCGAAGCCGATCTGGCGCGGCGCATTCTCTACGCGGCGCGCGAGCTGAACCGCCTGCCCAAGCATATCGACGATCGCCTGATGGCCCTGCACGAACGTTCACCCTTTCCGCTCAGTCGCGGGGAAATCCAGGAGCTGTACGAGGCCATCAAGGATCCCAGCTACCGGATACTGGTAAGCCCCGAGGGCATGCATATCTTCAACCGTGACGGCTTGCACACGGCCGAGGACCCCTTCGCGCTGTACCCGAAACTCGGCGTCGAAACCGACGGTGGCCACGCCTTCTACCTGGGCGTGGAGCTGGCCCGGGCGCAGATTGCCTGGCAACTCGGCAAGCGCTACACCCAGGATCAGCCGCTGGAATGGGGCTGCCAGGTCGATCTGAAGGAGGATCCCACCATCAATCCGCATGCCTACAAGCCATCCGGCCCCACCCTGCACCAGCGGCGCGAACGCGAGGCGCCGGACGGGGACATCCTCCTGCCGGAGGGCAATCCATGATTCGCGAGGTCATCGTCACGTCCCGCTCGCCCGATGGCGAAAGCCATATCGCCCCGATGGGCATTCATGTGACCGGCGAGGACAGGTTGCTGATGCCTTTCAAGCCCTCGCGGACCCTGGACAACGTGCTGGCGACCGGCGTGGCGGTGATGAATTTCACCGACGATGTGCGCGTTTTTGCCGGCTGTCTGACCGGTCGCCGCGCCTGGCCGCTGGTGCCGGCGGTCACGACCGATTGCCCGCGCCTGGCCGGCGCGCTGGCGCATGCCGAGCTGCGACTGCTGCGGCATGAGGACGACCCATTGCGCCCGCGGCTGCATTGCCGCGTCGTGCACGAGGGCAACCATGCGCCGTTCCGGGGCTTCAACCGTGCCCAGTTCGCGGTGCTGGAGGCGGCAATCCTGGTCAGCCGCTTGCACATGCTGCCGACTGAAAAAATCGAGGCGGAGCTGGCCTATCTGCGCATCGGCCTCGACAAGACCGCCGGAGCCGCCGAGCGCAAAGCCTGGGGATGGTTGATGGAACGGATCGAGCAGCATCGGCGGGGTTCGCCATGATCACAGGCATGCTGGCCAGCGTCGCCAACCTGGCCGAGGCGCGGTTGGCGGCAGCCGGCGGTGCCGACATCGTCGATCTCAAGAATCCCGTGGCCGGCGCCCTCGGTGCCCTGCCGATCGCCGATGTGGCGACCATCGTCCGGGTCTTGGGCGGCATGCGGCCGATCAGCGCCACCGTCGGCGATCTGCCCATGGCGCCGGGGGTGGTCGCCCCGGCAATCGCCGCCATGGCCGCGACCGGGGTCGATTACGTCAAGCTGGGTTTCTTTCCCGGTGGCGACTGGCCGGGAGTCACCGACAGCCTGCGGCCGCTGGCCCTGTCCGGCATCCGGCTGATCGGGGTTTTTTTTGCCGACCAGCCGCTGGAACGGCACTGGCTTGACCGTCTGGCGGATGCCGGCTTCACCGGCGCCATGCTGGACACGGCGGACAAGCAGCGCGGTTCGCTGACCCGACTGCGCGACCTGGATTTCCTGCGGGATTTCGTCGACGCCAGCCGGTCCCTGGGGCTTCTCTGTGGTCTGGCCGGTTCCCTGCGGGCGGAGGATATCGAGACCCTGCTTCCCCTGGGGGCCGATTATCTCGGCTTCCGCGGTGCCCTCTGCGGCGGCCGGCGTACCGATGCGCTGGACGCGGCGGCTTTCTCCGCGTTGCGGGACCGCCTGCGGCCCGCCTTTCGAGTACCGTTCGAGGATTTGCCATGCTCTATCGACTGATCCGCCCGGCCCTGTTCCGGCTGGACCCGGAAACCGCCCACGATGTGACTCTCAGGACCCTGGGCGCACTGGATCGGCTGGGGGCGGTGAATCCCCTGCGGTTTGCCGCCGCCGGCTCGCCCCGCACGGTGATGGGTCTGCGTTTTCCCAACCCCGTCGGTCTGGCGGCTGGACTGGACAAGAATGGCGACTGCATCGACGGTCTGGCGGCGCTGGGTTTCGGTTTCATCGAGATCGGCACGGTCACGCCCCGGCCCCAGCCGGGCAATCCCAGGCCACGGCTGTTCCGGTTGCCGGCGGCGGAGGCCATCATCAACCGCATGGGCTTCAACAACGCTGGCGTGGATCGTCTGTTGGCGCGGGTGGCGGCGGCCCGTTACCGGGGCATCCTCGGCATCAACATCGGCAAGAACAAGGACACGCCGGTGGAGAACGCCCTCGACGACTACCGGATCGGTCTACGCAAGGTTTACCCGGCGGCCAGCTATGTGACCGTCAACATTTCCTCACCCAATACGCCAGGGTTGCGCAGTCTCCAGTCGGGTGCTCACCTGGATCAGCTGTTGCAGGGCCTGATGGCAGAACGCGGGCGTCTGGCGGGCGAGCACGGGAGAATCGTGCCCTTGGCCGTCAAGATCGCGCCGGATCTGGATGACGCGGAAATCGACGCCATCGCCGCAACCTTGCTGCGGCACGGGGTGGATGCCGTCATCGCCACCAACACCACCTCGTCGCGGGTCGGCGTCGAATCCCTGCCGCATGGTGGGGAGAGTGGCGGGCTCAGCGGCCGACCGGTCTTCGCGGCGTCGACGGCCGTGGTCGGCAAGCTGGCCTGCCGCCTGGATGGCAGGGTGCCGATCATCGCCTGTGGCGGCATCCTGGGTCTGGAGGACGCACGCCGGAAGCTGGATGCTGGCGCGACGCTGGTGCAGGTTTACTCCGGCCTCATCTACCGCGGTCCGGCCTTGGTCCGCGAACTGGTGCGGGGCTTGTCCCAGATCTGAAAATCAGGATTTTCTTATCTTTCTCATAAGAAGATTTTTGTTTCTTAAGGCGTAACAAACAAGGTAATACATTTGTCATTGTTTTCGTTTAGAGTACAACCCGTACTTCAAGCAACCAAGAGGACAAGCAAATGGAAATCTTCGTACTGGCCAGCATACTCATCGCCGCGGTGGCGACGGTCGATCTTCCGGATCAACGCGTTGCCAACAAGGTCCGTAACGATGACTGATAACCCACCCGCTTATTTACGGACACAGAGCGTCCTTTTCTGAATGGCCCCGCTTGCGGGGCCTTTTTTTGCCCGCCTCACGGGCCATCCTGAGCGGCCTTCGAACCCTCGCACCAGCCTCGGCGACAGTTTTTTCCTGCCGGCGTCCTGCTACTCGAAATCGTCCGGGAAGATGGCGGCGGCGCCATCCAGATTGCCGGTATCACGATAGATCAGCGGCTCCATCGACGGATCGCGCAGCTCGCCCCACAGTACCCGACCCAGCGTCAGCACATGGTCTCCGGCCGGTAGCTCGGCCGTCACCGAACATTCGAACAGCGCCAGGGCATCATCCAGCAGCGGGGCGCCGCTTCTGCCCGGATGCCAGGCGTGGCCGGCCAGCTTGTCCATTCGGCCCGGCGTGCCGAAGTGCGCGGCAAGTGCCAGTTGGGACTTGCCCAGCACGTTCACGGTGAAATGCCCGCCCGCCTTGAGCAGCACATAGGAGGCATGATCGGGATTGACGCTCAGGGCCATCAGCAATGGCTGGAACGAGACCGGCATCACCCAGGCGGCGGTAAAGGCACTCGGCCTGATGGCGTCGGCAACGCCGATCACGTGCACGCCAGTGGTGATGCGCTGGAAGAGTTGGGCCATGGCCTGGCTCATGTGGAACTCCCGGCGGGGTTTGCAGGGCCCCTATAATAAGGCTGGTCACGTATCACTACAGGGCTTTTCCGCATGAAGCAGTTCACCCATTTCGATGAATCCGGTGCGGCACACATGGTGGATGTCGGTGCCAAGGCCGTCACGCAGCGCACGGCCGTGGCCGAGGGGGTCATCAGGATGGAGCCGGATACCCTGGCCATGATCGTGGCCGGGACGCACAGGAAGGGCGACGTGCTCGGTATCGCCCGCATCGCCGGCATCATGGCCAGCAAGAGGACCGCCGACCTGATCCCGCTCTGCCATCCGCTGGCACTGACCCATGTCGGCCTGCGGCTGGAGCCCGAGTCCGGCCATCATCAGGTGCGCGTCACCGCCACGGTCAGGACCAGCGGCCAGACTGGCGTCGAGATGGAGGCGCTCACCGCCGTGCAGGTGGCCCTGCTGACCATTTACGACATGTGCAAGGCCATGGATCGCAGCATGACCATGCAGGACATCCGTCTGCTGGAAAAATCGGGCGGGAAATCGGGCGAGTGGCGCAGATTCGACCGGTCCCCCATTTAGGCTGCCCACGGGGGCCGTTCGTTACCGGTGGTGCGGGCTGACGGCCCCGCTCAGGTTCCGCCGATTCGCGGTTTCCGCTGGTAATCCACGAAGCTGTAGCGCAGGCCGCTCTGCTCGTCCCGATCCACATCCTCGCGGGCGATCTCGCACCATGCCGACCAGTCAATCTCGGGAAAGAAGGTATCGCCGTCGAAGGACTGGTGGATGAGCGTCAGGTAAAGCCGTTCGGCCCGGGGCAGGCAGGCGTGGTAGAGCGCCGCGCCGCCGGCCACCATCAGCTCCGGGGCATCGGCGGCCGCCGCCAGCGCCTGTTCCAAACGGTGAAAGACCTCGCAGCCCTCGGCCCGATAGCCGGTGTCGGCACTCAGTACCAAGTTTCGCCGCCCTGGCAATGGCCGGCCGATCGACTCATGTGTGCGGCGCCCCATCAGGATCGGCTTGCCCAGGGTGATACGGCGGAACCGCTGGAGATCGGCGGAAAGGTGCCAGGGTATGCGGTTGTCGATACCGATGACGCGGTTCTCGCCCATGGCGACGATCAGGGCGATCTTCATGCCGCTCAGGCGCCTTCCAGCACGCTGAAATCGGGCAGGCCCTCCTCGCCATGCAGCTGCTTGAGCGTCGGGTAGTCGACGTAGCCGTGCACGCCGCCGCCATAGAAGGTCGCCTCGTCCGGCGTGTTCAGTTCCGTCTGGGCGCGGAAACGCTCCGGCAGATCGGGGTTGGCGAGGAACGGACGGCCGAAGGCGACGAGGTCGGCCTGGCCTGCTTGCAGGGTGGCTTCGGCCCGCGCGCGCGTGTAGCCGCCACAGACCACCAGGGTGCCCGTGTACCGCGCGCGGATCAGGCTCATCAGGGCGACGCCACGCGGATCGGCGCTGTCGCCGGCCTGATGGCCGCCATGGCTGGGGTCGACCACGTGCAGGTACGCCAGGTCACGCCGGTCGAGCTGTTCGGCGACATGGCCGAACAGGCTTTCCGGATCCTCGTCGCCCATGTCGTTGAAGGTACCCAGCGGCGACAGGCGCACGCCGACCCGGCCGGAGCCGCAGGCCTGGATCACGGCGTCGACCACTTCCAGCAGCAGGCGGGCCCGGTTCGCGGCCGGGCCGCCATAGGCATCGCCACGCCGGTTGGTGCTGGAATTCAGGAACTGGTCGAGCAGGTAGCCGTTGGCGGCATGTATCTCGACGCCATCCAGCCCGGCCAAAAGCGCGTTCCTGGCCGCCTGCGCATACTGCCGGACGATCTCGGGCAGCTCTCCCGTTTCCAGGGCGCGGGGCGTGACGAAAGGCACGAATTCCGGCTCGCCCAGGACATTGGTGATGAAGGCCCTGCCGCTGGGCGCGATGGCTGATGGCGCCACCGGCAGCGCGCCCTTGGGTTGCAGGGCCGGGTGGGAGATGCGGCCGACATGCCAGAGCTGCATGAAGATCAGGCCGTCGGCGTCGTGCACGGCCTCGGCGACCAGGCGCCAGCCCTCGACCTGCTCCGGCGTGTGGATGCCCGGTGTCCAGGCATAGCCCTGGCCCTGTGGGGAAATCTGCGTGGCTTCGGTAACGATCAGGCCAGCCCCGGCCCGCTGGGCATAGTAGAAGGCATTGAGGCGCGTGGGGATGTTGCCGGGCTGTTTGCTGCGGGAGCGGGTCAGCGGCGCCATCACCATGCGGTTCTTGAGCGTGTAGGGACCGATCTCGTAACGGGAGAACAGGGATAGGGGCATGCAATCCTCGGGTGATGCGGAAGGTGGGGATGGGGATGCTTACCAGACCAGGTCGTCCGGAATCTGGTAGGCCGCGTAGGGGTCATCGGCGGCGGGCTGATGATCCCGGGCGGTCGGCTCGTTGAGCAGGACGAGTGCCGCCGGATCGCGCTGACGGATTTTCTCCGCTGTTTCACGTGGAACCATTTCATAGCCTGCATCGAGCCTGACGATGGCCAGCAGGCCATTGGCCAGCTGATCGCGGGTGCGGCTGTCCAGCAGCAGCCTCTTGACCTTGCCGCCGTCGTTGAAATGGAACGGCAGCTCACCCTCGATGCGGGCCAGTCGGTGGGCTTCGATCAGCTGCCTGGCCTGGGCTGCCAGGGCCCGGCGTTCGCTCTCTTCGCGCCGCTGCTGGTTGAGCTGGCGGTCCCGCTCCTGTTTCTCCGCCTGGCGTTGCTGCAGGCTCTGCTGTTGTTCGCTGGCGACGGGCTTGCCGTGCGGCGCGCGCTGTTCCTTGTGTTTCTCGCGCTGGGCCTTCTTGACCTGTTTTTCGTTGACCAGTCCCGACTTGAGGAGCTGATCGCGTAATCCTGCCATGTGGGGTTCTCCTTGTCGTCGGCGCCGCCGCGGTTGCCGGGGGCGCCATGGATGAGGGCATTGTGCGTAAGGCGGCAAGACTAGGCAACCTTTGGAAGGGGATTGTGGCGCCAGGGCAGGCGGCCAGCCATGCTATAGTTTCCGGCCGCCGGAATGGGCGGGCCGGTCACATTATCTTCTTCTCCGGAACCTACAATAGCGCCCGCGCCGGGTTGTGTGCCGCGTGGCCCGATCCGCCGTCCGCCACCTCGATACCCGCAATTCTTCCCCACGATTTCAGCCATGTTGCCCTATCCGAATATAGACCCTGTGGCCGTCAGCATCGGGCCGTTGAAGGTTCATTGGTATGGCCTGATGTACATCATCGGCATTGGTGCCGCCTGGCTCATGGCTCGCCAGCGCGCCCGTCAGCCGGGCTTCCCCTGGAGTGCCAAGCAGATCGAGGACCTGATTTTCTACTGCGCGATCGGGCTGATGCTGGGCGGGCGGCTCGGCTACATCCTGTTCTACAATTTTTCGGCCTTTCTCCATGACCCCATGATGATCGCCCGGGTCTGGGAGGGCGGCATGTCCTTTCATGGCGGGATGCTGGGTGCCTTCGCCGGCATGTGGGTCTTTGCGCGGCAGGTGGGTTGCCGTTTCGCCGATGTGACCGACTTCATCGGCCCCTATGTGCCGCTGGGTCTGTTCACCGGCCGCATCGGCAATTTCATCAACGGCGAACTCTGGGGCAAACCCGCCGATGTGCCCTGGGCCATGGTGTTTCCCACCGGCGGACCGGAGCCACGCCATCCTTCACAGCTCTATGAAGCCTTCCTCGAGGGGGTGCTGCTGTTCGTCATCCTGCAGTGGTACCGCCGTCGCCAGCCGCCGCGGACCGCCGTCAGTGGCATGTTTCTGCTCCTGTATGGCGTCTTCCGTTTCCTGGTCGAATTCGTGCGCCTGCCGGACGCCCACATCGGCTATCTCGCCTTCGGCTGGCTGACCATGGGCATGGTGCTGAGCCTGCCGATGATCCTCGTCGGCCTTCTCGTCCTGGCGCACGCCTACTGGCGCCGGGAACCGATCGCTACCTGAGATGGCGCATCCCGAGCGGCAATATCTCGACCTGCTGGAGACCTTGCTGACGCAGGGCGACCTCCGCCAGGATCGTACCGGCGTCGGCACGCGGGCCCTGTTCGGCCAGACCCTGCGCTTCGATCTGGCGGAGGGCTTCCCGGTATTCACCACCAAGCGCATCTTCTGGAAGACGGCGTTCAAGGAAATGTTGTGGATGCTGGGCGGGGGGCGCAACATTCGCGAACTGCTGGCGCAGAACGTGCGCATCTGGACCGACTGGCCGCTGAAGCGCTACCGTGAGGCCACGGGCGAGGCCATCAGTCAGGAGGCATTCGAGCGGCGCATCCTCGATGACGCCGGATTCGCCCAGGTCTGGGGCGATCTCGGCCCCGTTTACGGTTGGCAGTGGCGGCGCTGGCGCGCCGCCGATGGTCGCGAGATCGACCAGATTGCCGAGCTGGTGGATGGCCTGAAGCGCGACCCGACCTCCCGCCGGCTGCTGTTCGAGGGCTGGAATGTCGGCGAACTGGCCGCCATGGCCCTGCCACCCTGCCACAAGACCTACCAGTTCTTCGTCTCCAGCGCGACCGGCCGGCTTTCCGCCGCGCTGATGCAGCGTTCGGCCGACGCCTACCTGGGCCTCGGCTGGAACATCGCCAACCTTGCCCTGCTGACACACCTTCTGGCCGAGCAGTGCGGCTACCTGCCGGGCGACATCGTCTGGTTCGGCTGTGACGTGCATCTGTATCTCAACCACCAGGAGCAGGCCCGCACGCAGATCGCCCGGGCGCCGCGTCCCTGGCCCCGGCTCGTCATCCGCCGCCGGCCGCCCAGCCTGTTCGACTACACCATCGACGATTTCGAGCTCGTCGGCTACGACCCGCACCCGCACATCGCCGCCGACGTGGCGGTCTGAGCCTGCCGGCATGGCCGGATGCCGGCAGCGTGGCTCCTGACCGCAGGCTTTTCAGCGGTCGGAACGCTCCCCCATACTACGCGCTCCCTTCATTTCAACCGCGAGGGTGCGCCATGCGCCGTCTGCTCCTCCTCTGGCCGCTGTTGCTGGCCGTATCGCTGGCTCATGCCGGATCTCCGGCGGATACCGGTGTCCGGATCGAATCCTTCACGCCGCAGGGCACGGTCAAGGGCATCCGCCAGGTCGTCGCCCGCTTCTCCGCGCCGATGGTGGCGCTGGGCGACCCGCGATTGCCGGCGCCCTTCGCGCGCGATTGCGCCGAAGGCGGGGCCGGTCGCTGGGCCGATCCACGCACCTGGGTGCTGGATTTCGACCGCGACCTGCCCGGCGGCATTGCCTGCCGGCTGACGCTGGGTTCCGGACTCAAGGCGCTGGACGGCCGGCTGCTGCTCGGCGAGCGGGAATTCCGTTTCGATACCGGCGGTCCGGCGGTGAAGGGCAGTCTGCCGGAGGAGGGCAGCGAACGGATCGACGAGCAACAGGCCTTCCTGCTGGCCGTGGACGCGCCGGTTGATGCGACATCGGTCGCGGCGCATGCCTGGTGCGAAGTCACGGGCCTGGGCGAGCGCATCGGCGTCGACCTGCTGGACGCGGCGGCCCGCGAGGCTGTGCTGCGGCAGCGACGCGAACTGGGGTATGACTATTACAGCCTGCTGTCGCCGGATGATCCCGAGGCGGCCATGCAGTGGGACGAAACGGCATTGCGGCGGGCCGAAGCCGGCCTTCTGGCCCTGCGCTGTCGCCGGACCCTGCCGCCCGACACCGACGTCCGGCTGGTGTGGGGGCGGGACATCCGCTCGGCCACGGGGCTTGCGACGCGCGAGGACCGGGTGCTGGCGTTCAAGACCCGGCCGGCCTTCAGCGCCCGGTTGCGCTGTCAGCGCGTCAATCCGCAAGCGGCCTGCCTGCCCATGCTGCCACTGGAGCTGCGCTTTACCGCCGAGGTACCGGCCGCACCGCTGAAGGCGGTGCGTCTGCTCGATGCCTCGGGCAAGGCCTATCCTGCCGATCCCATCGACCCGGCCACCCAGCCGCTGGTGCGCGAGCTGACCTTCCGGGGTCCGTTCCCGGAGCGGGCACGACTGACGCTCCAGCTGCCGGCCGACCTGCGCGATGATGCCGGTCGCGCGCTCGAGAACGCCGCCAGCTTTCCCCTGGCCGTGTCCCTGGACGAATACCCGCCGCTGGCCAAGTTTTCCGGCGCTTTCGGCATCCTGGAAGCCCATGAGGGTGGCGTGCTGCCGGTGACGTTGCGCAACCTGGAGCCGCAAGTCGCCGGTCAGCAGCAGGCCGTGGCGGGCGTACCCGGCCAGCTCCAGCGACTCGGCGAGACCGATGCCGATATCGTCCGCTGGCTGGAGCGGGTCAAGCAGGCCGGTGAATCCCGCGGCGAATGGGTGCCGTCGGGGCCGGGCGATGCGGAGACCTGGCGCGAGCAGACGGGTTCCGTCTCCGTGTTTGCCGGGAACGACCGGCCCACGGCATTCGCCCTGCCCAAGCCGCTGGGCGAGAAGGCCTTCGAGGTGGTCGGCATTCCGCTGGGCCGGCCGGGCTTCTATGTCGTCGAACTGGCCAGTCCCAGGCTTGGCGCCTCATTGCTGGGTGACTCGCGCACCCGCTATGTCGCCACCGCCGCGCTGGTGACCAACCTTGGCGTCCACTTCAAGTGGGGGCGCGAGGGCTCACTGGTCTGGGTGACCAGCCTGGATCGGGCCGAACCGGTGGCCGATGCCGAACTGCGGGTCAGTGACTATTGCTCGGGCAGGACGCTGTGGCAGGGGCGTACCGGGCAGGATGGCACGGCGCGGGTCGAAGCCGGCGTGCTCGGCAGGCCGCACGCCGGCCAATCCTGCGGGGAGGGCAGCCCCAGCCCGCTGTTCGTCAGTGCGCGGCTGGGCGACGATCTCGGCTTTACCGCTTCGTCGTGGAACCGGGGCATCCAGCCCGGCGACTTCAACCTGACCGTGGGCGATTACCTCGGGCCGGAGATCGTCCACACCATCCTCGACCGGCCGCTGTTCCGCGCCGGCGAAACCGTATCCATGAAGCATGTGCTGCGGCGTCACACGCTGTCGGGGTTCGACCTGCCCGCCGGTTTCCGGCCGGCGTTCGTCGAAATCACCCACGCCGGCAGCGATCAGCAGGTTCGCCTGCCGGTTGCCATGGACGCGCAGGGAGTTGCCGAATCCAGCTGGGCGATTCCGCGCGATGCCCGCCTCGGCCTGTACCAGGTCGCGTTGACCAGCGCCGATCAGGGCCAGCGCTTCGAGTCCGGCGCGTTCCACGTGGAACAATTCCGCCTGCCGACCATGAAAGCGGTGATCCAGCCGCCGGCTGGGGAGCAGGTCAATCCCGGCGAGATTCCACTGGACCTGTATCTCGCCTATCTCAGCGGCGGTGGCGCCGCGCAGGCGCCGGTCAAGCTGCATACCCTGGCCGAGCCGCGGGGCATCGAATTCAAGGGCTACGAGGATTACACCTTCGGCGGCGAGACCATACGCGAGGGCATCAGCCGTGCAACGGACGATGCCGAAGTCCCGGAAGCCGGTCCGACGCGCCGGCCGGCGGAAGTGCTGCCGCTGGTGCTGGACGCCCAGGGCGCCGCGCGCACCCGCATCAAGGCGCCGTCTCTCAACGGCCGGGCCCAGGATCTGCTGGTCGAGATGGACTACCAGGATGCCAATGGCGAGGTCGAGGCGGTGACCCGGCGCATCCCGCTGTGGCCGGCAACCGTCAATCTGGGGGTCCGCACCGATGGCTGGATCGCCAGCCCCGACGGCGTGCGGCTGCGCACGCTGGCGCTGGACCTGAAGGGGCAGCCGGTTGTCGGCCAGCCGGTCGAGGTGACGCTGTTCGCGCGCAAGACCTATTCGTGGCGCAAGCGGCTGATCGGCGGGTTCTATGCCTATGACAATCGCATCGAGGTAACGCGCCTGGAAAGCCGCTGCGAGGGCCGGACCGACACCCAGGGTTTGCTGCTGTGCGAACTCAGGCCCGGTGTCGCCGGGGAAGTGCTGCTGCAGGCGCGGACCCGCGACCGGCAGGGCAACGAGGTAAGCAGCGCTACCAGTCTCTGGATTGCCGGCGAGGACGATACCTGGTTCGAGGGCGGTTCCACGGACCGCATCGACCTGATCCCCGAGCGTCAGGAATACCAGCCCGGCGAGACGGCCCGCTTCCAGGTGCGGATGCCGTTTCGCCAGGCGACCGCCCTGGTGACGGTCGAGCGCGAGGGGGTGGCCGAACATTTCGTCACCGCGCTCAACGGCAAGTCGCCAACGGTCGAGGTGCCCATGCTCGGTCAGCATGCACCGAATGCCTATGTGTCGGTACTGGCCGTGCGTGGCCGGGTGACCGCGCAGGATGCCTGGTGGTCCCGGCTGGCCGAGCACTTGCATCTGCCCGGCGTGCCGGAGACCGCGCCGCCGCCGAGCGCCCTGGTCGATCTCGGCAAGCCGGCTTACCGGCTGGGGAACGCCGAGGTCCGGGTGGGCTGGCAGGCGCACCGCCTGGACGTCCGCGTGGAGCCGGCGGCCCATGTCTACCGGCCGCGCGAAACGGCCCGCGTGCGGGTCCATGTTGGATCTGCTGACGGCGCGCCCCTGCCGGCCGACACCGAGCTGGCCCTGGCGGCGGTGGACGAGGCCCTGCTCGAGCTCAAGCCCAATCCCTCCTGGCGCCTGCTGGACGGCATGATGGCGACGCGGCCCATCGAGGTCTATACCGCCACGGCGCAGATGCAGGTGGTCGGCAAGCGCCACTATGGCCGCAAGGCGGTCCCGCACGGTGGCGGTGGCGGCCGACAGGCAGCGCGCGAGCTGTTCGACACCCTGCTGCTGTGGCGTGGGCGTCTGCCGCTGAACGGGCGCGACGCCATCGATGTCGACATCCCGCTGAACGACTCGCTGAGCGCCTTCCGCGTGGTGGCGGTGGCGCAGGGTGGACTGGGTCGCTTCGGTACCGGCAGTGGCACGTTCCGCACCAGCCAGCCGCTGATGCTGGACTCGGGCTTGCCGCCGGTGGTGCGCGAGGGCGACCGCCTGAGCGCCATCTTCACCGTGAGGAATGCCGGCGAACAGCCGATGAGCACGCAGATCCAGGCCCGGGTGAGCGCCACGCCGGCCGGCGCGGCGGTGCTGCCCGTGCCAGCGCCGCTGGCCATCGACATCCCGCCGGGTGGTGCCCGCGAGGCGGTCTTCGCGCTGAGCGTGCCGGCCGGTGTCTCGCGACTGGACTGGTCCGTCAGTGCCACTGATCGCGGCGGGCAGGGCAGCGACCTGCTCAAGGTCGGGCAGGCGGTGCTGCCGGCCATGCCGGTGCGCACGCTGCAGGCGACCCTGGAACAGCTCGCTGGCGAGCGCCGCCTGCCGGTGCAGCAGCCCGCGGGCGCCATGCCCGGGCGTGGTGGTATCCGCGTCGCGCTGAGCCCTCGTTTGGGCGACGCCCTGGCAGGGGTAACGGACTACATGCGCCACTATCCCTATTCGTGCCTGGAGCAGAAGGTCTCGGTGGCCGTCGCCCTGCGCGACCGGGCGCGCTGGGGCGAGGTGCTGAACCAGTTGTCCGTTTCCCTCGATCCCGACGGCCTGCTGCGGTACTTTCCCAGCGACCGCTTGGTGGGCAGCGACAGCCTCACCAGTTACGTGCTGGCGATCGCCGACGAGGCCGGCTGGCCGCTGCCGGAGCGGCCGCGCGAGCGCATGCTGGAGGGGCTGAAGAAGTTCGTCGGCGGCCGGCTGGTCCGCGCTTCCGCCATCGGCGTGCCCGACCTCACGCTGCGCAAGCTGTCGGCCATCGAGGCCCTGGCCCGCCACGGAGAGGCCTCGCCGGAACTGCTCGACTCCCTGACGCTGGACCCGAACGACTGGCCGACCTCCGCCCTGCTCGACTGGCTGGGCATTCTGCAGCGGGTCGAGGCGATTCCCGGGCGCGCGACCCGCCAGGCCGAGGCCGAGCAGATCCTGCGCACCCGCCTGACCTATCACGGCACCACCCTGGGTTTCTCCACCGAAGATCGCGACCGACTGGGCTGGCTGATGCGCTCGCCCGACCAGAACGCCGTGCGCCTGCTGCTCATGGCACTCGACCAGCCTGGCTGGCAGCCGGAACTGCCGAAGCTGGTGCGCGGCGCGCTGGGCCGCCAGCGGGACGGGCGCTGGAACATGACCACGGCCAATGCCTGGGGCGTGCTGGCCATGGAAAGGTTCGGCGCGAAATTCGAATCGGCACCGGTGACCGGGCAGACCGAGGCCCGTCTGGGCGATGAACTGCGGCGCTGGGACTGGAGCGGCGCTGCGGGTGGCGGCAGTCTGGCCTGGCCGTTGCCGGAGCAGCCGACCGTCCTGCGGCTGCATCAGCAGGGAACTGGCAAACCCTGGGCGGTGGTGCAGGTGCAGGCGGCCCTGCCGCTGACAGAGCCGCTGCTTTCGGGCTTCGGCGTCAGGCGCAGCCTGCGCGCGCTGGAACAGAAAAGGCCCGGCGTCTGGACGCGCGGCGATACCCTGCGGGTGACGCTGGAACTGGAGGCGCAATCCGACAGCACCTGGGTGGTGGTCGACGATCCGGTACCGGCCGGGGCCACGATACTCGGCCGGGGTCTGGGCGGCGAATCGACGCGGCTGACCCGGGACGAGCGCAGCGAGGGCCAGGTCTGGCCGGCCTGGGAGGAGCGCCGTCAGGATGCCTATCGCGCCTACTATCCGTTCGTGCCGAAGGGGCGCTGGACGGTGGAGTACACCGTGCGGCTGAGCAATCCCGGTACCTTTGTCCTGCCGCCCACGCATGTCGAAGCGCTGTACGCGCCGGAGATGTTCGCCGATGCGCCCAACGCGCCGCTGGCGGTGCTGCCACCGTGAGGCGCCGGTGGCGCGCCATCGCCGGCCTGATCCTGGGGCTGCTGGTGCTGCCCGGCGCGACGCTCTGGCTGGCCAGCCGGTTCGTCGCACCGCCGTCCTTCACCGAGGTGCGGGCCGCCTGGGTTCCCTCGGAGGCCTGGCTGCTGGATCGGCACGGCGAGCCGCTGCAGAGCCGGCGCCGGGACAGCAGCGTGCGGCGACTCGCCTGGACGCCCCTGGCCGAGCTGTCGCCGGCCCTGATCCGGGCCATCCTGCTGGCCGAGGACCGGCGCTTCCCGCGCCATGGCGGACTGGACCTCCGGGCGCTGCTGGGTGCGCTGGGCGGCTATTTCCGCGAAGGCCGCCGGCGGGGCGCCAGCACTCTGACCATGCAGCTGGCCGGTCTCCTGGAGCCCTCGCTCGGCCGTCCGGGCGCCGGTCGCGATCTTGGCCAGAAGCTGCGGCAGGCGGCTTACGCCCTGGCGCTGGAGCGGCACTGGCGCAAGGCGGACATTCTCGAGGCCTATCTCAACCGGGTCGGTTTTCGCGGCGAACTGCAGGGTATCGCCGCCAGCGCCCGGGCGCTGTTCGGCAAGCATCCCTCGGGATTGGACGAGAGCGAATCGATCCTGCTCGCGGCGCTGTTGCCGGCACCCAACGCCGATCCTGTCCGGCTCGGCAGGCGGGCCTGCGCCATTGCCCGCGAGGGCGGGTTCCTCAGCCGATGCACCCGTTTGCAGGCGCTGGCGGCCGCGACGCTGGCGCATCCGCCGGCCGCCGGGCTGCGCGAAGTCGAGCTGGCGCCGGCGCTGGCCCGTCGCCTGCTGGCAAAACCCGGCGACCACGTCGTGACGACGCTGGATACCGCCATCCAGCGGCGGGTCCTGTCGGTGCTCGAACGCCAGCTCGCCGGGCTGACGGGCCGCAACGTGCGGGATGCCGCGGCGCTGGTGATGGACAATGCCAGCGGCGAGGTGCTGGCCTATGTCGGCTCGGCCGGGGCGGCGTCGACGGCGGCGGCGGTGGATGGTGCCGCCGCACGGCGGCAGGCCGGCTCGACGCTCAAGCCTTTCCTCTACGGGTTGGCGCTGGAGCGGCGCTACCTGACGCCGGCCTCGATCCTGGACGATTCGCCGGTCAACCTGGAAACCGCCAGCGGACTCTATATCCCGCAGAATTACGACCATGCCTTCAAGGGCCCGGTCAGCGTCCGCACCGCGCTGTCGGCCTCGCTGAACGTGCCGGCGGTGCGGACGCTGGTGCTGGTCGGCGTCGAGGCCTTCCGTGACCGGCTGGTGGCGCTGGGTTATGCCGGCCTGACCGAAAGTGGCGAGCACTATGGCTTCTCGCTGGCGCTGGGATCGGCGGACGTCAGCCTGCTGGAGCAGGTCAATGCCTACCGCACCTTGGCCAATCGCGGTATCTGGAGTCCGCCGCGCTTCCGCATGGGCGCGGCGGACGCGGGAGGCCGGCGCCGGGTGATGCAGGAAGCGGCAACCTTCCTGGTGGCCGACATCCTCGCCGACAATGCCAGCCGCGCCGTCACCTTCGGTCTCGACAGTCCGCTGGCGACGCGCTTCTGGAGCGCCGTCAAGACCGGCACCAGCAAGGACATGCGCGACAACTGGTGCATCGGTTTCGGCGCCCGCTACACGGTCGGTGTCTGGGTCGGCAATTTCGAGGGCGATGCCATGCGGGATGTTTCCGGCATCAGCGGTGCGGCGCCGGCCTGGGCGGCGATCATGGCCGGGCTGGAGGGCGAGGGGCCGGTGCGGTCAGCACCGGATGGCGTGGTGCGGGAGGCGGTGCGCTTCGAGCCCGCCGTGGAACCGGCCCGCCAGGAATGGTTTCTGGCCGGTACCCAGGCGGCGGTGATCCGCCACGGCGGCTTCGCGCGTGGCCGGGTCATCGAGTCACCCCCGGACGGCGTCATCGTTGCGCTGGACCCGGACATTCCGGCGGCGAATCAGCGTCTGCCGTTCAGGGCCAGTGGTGGCGAGGGAGCCGAGTTTGTTCTCGACGGCCGGGCGGTCGGCACCGCCGGCGGCGAGATCGCCTGGTTGCCGGCACCCGGCCTGCATCGCTTGCAGCTCAGGCGCCGGAGCGATGGGCGGGTGCTGGATACCGTCGATTTCTCGGTGCGTCCGCCGGCGCACTGATGCCGGCGTGCGGACCGGTCCACCGGCTCAGCTGGCCGGGGGGGTATCCGCCGGCAGCGTATGGAAGAGGGCGAACGGCTTCAGTTCGCCGGAATCGACCATGGCGTCCAGCTCCAGCACGACCTGCCGGTGGTCGCGATCGAGCACGTCGTAGACCTCGCGCAATTTCTCGCGGCGGCGTTTGATCTCGATGGCCATGACGGCCAGGACAACGGCCGACAGGGTGGTGGTCAGTAGGGTGGATATGCCGTCCATGTGGAGCGCTCCGGTCTCGGATGTGAGGGGGAAATGATGAGGGCGGGTCCGTTGGCCGGCTCACGCCCCGAGGGCTTCCTGGGCGCCGGCGCGGATGACTTCCAGCGTACCGGCGAAGCCGTCGCGATGCAGCTTTTCGCGAATGTCGCGCTCGATGTCGGCGCTGTGCCGGTGCGTGACGAGGAAGTGCAGGAATTCCTGCAGGGTGCTCAGCACCTGTTCCGGCTTGCGCAGCAGGCCCAGGTTCAGGTGGAAGCCGTGGAATTCCTCGCCGCCTTGCTGGCAGGATTGATGCAGGTCGCGGACCAGGATGATCGGATCCTTGCCGACCAGCACGGGATTGTTGCGGATGATGCGCTGGGATTGCTGGCGCGTCAGCACATAGAACGGATCGCCCTGCTGGAACGACAGGATCATGCTGAAGTTGTCCCGCAACACCTGGGCCGCCGCCGACTTCCAGCCGGCATCGATGATGAAGATGCGGAAGCGCGCCGGCACAGCCGGCGGCCGGACGGCACTGGCTACTGATGGCGGTACTGGCCGGGACGGGCGGCGCCGCGCGCGGGGCGGTTGCGTGTCGTCGGAGGTGGTCATGACGGTTTCTCCTGCCGGCTGGCGGCATTGCGGTTTCCGGGCGTGCCGCCAGTATGCCGGGTTTCCGCGAGGCCTTGCAGGGGCGCAGCGAAGATGCGGCTCACGGTGGCTGGCGCTCTTCCGGCATCCTGTCGGGTGTGGCCTGGCGGAAGCCCAGATAGCGGCCCGTCTGGCGCTCGAAGATCAGCGTGACCGGCCGTTCGTCGATCTTGAAGGTGTCGACGAAACCACCGATGCCGGGCACGAAACCCTTGCCGTCGATGCCGGACAGCGCCGAACCGTAGCGATCGATGCGGTAACCGGCGTACTTGCGGTCCTCGCTCTGCCAGACGGCATAGGGCTTGCCGAATTGCCGCACCACGTCCTCGTAGGTGACCGGCCGGCGATCCAGGCTCTGGAGCTGCTCAAGGGTCGGTGCAACCGTGCCGCCGGTCGCGGCGCAGCCCCCGGCGAGCCCGGCCCAGGCGATCATGGCCAGGTAGGCGCGCGCGATGCCGGGCGCCGTCAGGCCGCCGATCCGGCCTACTTGCATCCCACCACCTCGACATTGGTGGCGCCCAGCACGGTCACGCTCTTGTTGGACGGGTCGCCGCCCAGCACCGTCATGCCGTTCGACGACGAGGCCAGATGCGCCTTGCAATGCGTCCGGATGGTCAGTCCGCCGAGGACGTTGACGTTCGAGATGAAGCAGTACCAGCCGTTCGGATTCAGCAGCTGCATGGTCGAACCGCCAAGGACGTTGACACCGGTGTCCACCAGCACCAGCTCGGGTTTCCGGGTTGGCGTCAGGTCGTCGATGTTCTGGCCGATGCCGAACACCTTGACGGAAGACGACAGCGTCCGGTAGCGGGGGTTCTTGCCGAAGGGATGCTCACCCCAGGCATTCAGGCAGCTGCCGATGTAGCCATCGTATTCGCTGGCAGGAAGCGCTGGCATGGCCAGGCTGATCCCGGCAAGCAGCAGGGCGGTCTTGATCGATGTCAGGCTGGGATTCATGGGTGTTGTTCCGTTTGGCGGTCTGGAAAACGGGCGATCCTGGCCGGCAGCTGCCGGCCGATGTCCCGCATTCTAATGGCCTTCCGCGGCTGGCGGGCGAATCGCGCATCGATCGCGGCTTCGGCCGCGCCGCGGCAGGCTCGGGGCGGCGTCCTGCCCTGGCCGGGCTGCGGGAACGTGCAATCCGGCCTAAGATGGAGCGTGACCGGGACCAATCCGCTCCACCCCTTGCCCGCCAGGAGAGCCCCATGCTTACCATCGCCTATGTCAGTGCCGCCGTGGAACCGTTCTCCCAGGACGACTTGCTGGCCTTGCTGGCGCAGAGCCGCCGGGACAACGCCGCGCATGGCGTCACCGGTTGCCTTCTGTACAAGCAGGGCGAATTCATGCAGTTCCTGGAAGGCGAGGAAGCCGAGGTGCGGCAGCTGTTCGAGAACATCAAGCGGGATCGGCGTCACCATTGCATCTTCCAGTTCCTGGACCGCCAGACGCAAACGGCAGCCTTCGGGGATTGGTCGATGGGCTTCTTCGACCTGTCCGGGGCATCCGACAAGGTTCCGGGTTACAACGACTTCATGAATCGCATGTACACCCTGAACGAGCCGGCCGCGGCCGACAATGCCTACATCCGGGTATTGCAGAGGTTTCGCGATGGCGTGCCCCTGGACCCGGCCCAGTTCCCGGATCGGACGGACGAGTTGAATTAAGGCCCCGGCGCTTCCATATCCGAGGGTCCGGCCGTCCGGCCGGAATCCGTAACGAGACCATGGAGGAAACGATGTCTGCCCCAGGACGCCCCGAGTGGGTTTACCGTGTACAGCGCCAGGGTCTGACCCCTGCCGTGCTGGAGAAATATCTGACCGCCGGCTGGCCGATCCAGGCGATCGCCGAGGATCGGCACCTGGATGTCGAGGATGTGATCGCGGCGATGAAGCGCTGGGACATGGAGGTCAGCAACGCCGCCTGAGCCTGTCCACGGCCCAGGTGTCCCTGCCTTGCCGCCCCGCCGGGTTCCGCCCGAGGCCGTGCTGGCTACAGGCACCCACCGGCGGGGCGTCGGGTGTCAATGCCAGCCGCCGTACTGCTTGGTGGGATCGCCCTTGAAGCCGGCCGAGCCGCCGCTGCCGCCGGTACTCTTGCGCTGCGAGATGGCCGCGCCGGCCGCCTTGGCGAGGTTGGCCTCGCTCAGGCCGCCGAGCTTGAGGGCGGTATTGACCACCAGCGTCGTGACCGGGCTGATGTCCTGCTCGCTGACGAGATCGCTGGTGACGGCGGCCTTCAGGGGCTCCGCGGCGCCATCGATGCGGGCGCTCAGCACCACCGGAAACGCGGTGCCCGGGGGCAGCGCGAGGCGGTAATGGGCATCGCCGCCGAGTTCAGTACCGGCGACGACCTTGCCGTTCCGGTCGGCGGCCTCGATGCGGGCCTGGGTCACCGGCGTTTCGTCATCCAGCACCAGGCCGGTGATACGGGTTTCCGCGGCGCTGGAAGCGGCCGTCGTGGAGGACGATTCGCCGCAGCCGGTCAGGCCGAGCGTGGCGAGCAACAGGGTTGGGAGCAGTCTTTTCATGGTGCGGGACCGGGTGATTGGGGGAAGAGCCGCCATCCGCGGACGCGACCGGTTGCCCGGGAGGGCAGTAGTCCTCGCGAGGCTCCCGCGATGCCGGATGACGGGCCGCAGGATTATCGCCCACCCGGGTGCGATGTCCATCGCCCGCCGCCGCCGGGCGTCCGTTCCTGGCGGGGATCCCCCGCGTTCAGTGCCGGGTGGCTTCCCGCTCCCCGAATACCCGCAACCGGCAAGGTTTCAGGAACACGGCTTCGCCCCGCCTGAGTTCGAGGTGCCGCAGGCGATCCCGGGCCAGCTCCACCTCGACGATGCCCTGGCCGTCGCGGCGCTCCAGTTCGACCCGGACGGTTGCGCCCAGCGGCCGGATGTCCTGCACCGTGGCCGCGATACCATCCGCGTCCGGCGCCTCGCGCAGGATGTCGATTTCGTGCGGTCGCGCATAGAAGGCCGCCCGCTCCAGTTGCGGCGGACCGTCGTCCAGCCGGATGCGTGCCCCGCCCAGGCTGGCGTGGCCGTCGTGGACGCGGCCGTGGAACAGGTTCACATCGCCCAGGAACTCGTAGACGAACGGTGTCGCCGGATGGTCGTAGACCGCCTCCGGCGTGCCGATCTGCTCGATCCGGCCGGCATTCAGCACCACCACCCGGTCGGCCACCTCCAGTGCTTCCTCCTGATCGTGGGTCACGAACACGCTGGTGACATGCAGCTCGTCGTGCAGCCGCCGCAGCCAGCGCCGCAGGTCCTTGCGCACCTTGGCGTCGAGCGCGCCGAACGGCTCGTCCAGCAGTAGCACCTTGGGTTCCACCGCCAGCGCCCGGGCCAGGGCGATGCGCTGGCGCTGGCCGCCGGACAGCTGCGGCGGGTAGCGGTCCGCCAGCCAGTCCAGCTGTACCAGCTGCAGGAGCCGGTGCACCCGCTCGCGGATCTCGGCCTCGGCCGGGCGGCTGGCCCTGGGGCGCACGCGCAGGCCGAAGGCGATGTTCTCGAACACCGTCATGTGCCGGAACAGCGCATAGTGCTGGAACACGAAGCCCACCTGCCGCTCGCGCACATGGCGGTCGGTGGCGTCCTCGCCGTGGAACAGCACCTGTCCGGCATCCGGCGTTTCCAGCCCGGCGATGATGCGCAGCAGCGTGGTCTTGCCGCAGCCGGAGGGACCCAGCAGGGCCACCAGCTCGCCACCCTCGATCTCCAGGTGGATGTCGCGCAGCGCCCGGAACGGGCCGAAGGATTTCTGGATGTTGTGCAGCGTGATGCTCATGGCGGATTCAGGCGTGTGGGTCAAGGTCGGAGGCATCCTGCCGCAGATGCCAGGCCAGGAAATGCTTGGCGGCCAGGGTCACCAGCGCCAGGCAGGCCAGCAGCGAGGCCACGGCGAAGGCAGCCGCGGCGTTGTATTCGTTGTAGAGGATCTCGACGTGCAGCGGTAGCGTGTTGGTCAGCCCGCGGATGTGGCCCGAGACCACCGACACCGCGCCGAATTCGCCCATGGCCCGGGCGTTGCACAGCACCACCCCATAGAGAAGCCCCCAGCGGATGTTCGGCAGGGTGACATGGCGGAAGGTCTGCCAGCCGGAAGCGCCCAGCACCAGCGCCGCCTCCTCTTCCTCCGTCCCCTGCGCCTGCATCAGCGGGATCAGCTCCCGCGCGACGAAGGGGAAGGTGACGAAGATCGTCGCCAGCACGATGCCGGGCACGGCGAAGATCAGCTTGATGTCATGCGCCTGCAGCCAGGGGCCGAACCAGCCCTGCAGGCCGAACAGCAGCACGTAGATGAGTCCCGACACCACCGGCGACACCGAGAACGGCAGATCGATCAGGGTGATCAGCAGGCTCTTGCCGGGAAATTCGAACTTGGCAATGCACCAGGCCGCCGCTACCCCGAAGACCAGATTCAGCGGCACCGCGATCAGCGCGGTGATCAGCGTCAGCCGTGCCGCCAGGAGGGCATTCTCCTCGGTCAGCGCCGACCAGAAGACCGCCAGGCCCTTGCTGAATGCCTGGCTGAACACCACCGCCAGCGGCAGGAACAGGAACCCCAGCAGGAAGGTCAGCGCCAGCGCGATCAGCGTCCAGCGCACCCAGGCAGGCTCGCCGCGGGCCGGGTTGCCGGCCCGGGCGGGACGGTTGACGGCAGCAATGGCGATGGTCGACATGGAGGTTTCCTCGCGGCAAGGGGCGTCAGGAACGGCGCGCCGGCTCAGATCCGGCGCAGGTGGGCCCAGCGTTGCAGGGCATTGATGGTCAGCAACAGGCCGAAGGACACCACCAGCATCGACACCGCCAGCGCCGTGGCCCCGGCATAGTCGTACTGCTCCAGCTTGGTGATGATCAGCAGCGGCGTGATTTCCGACACCATCGGGATGTTGCCGGCGATGAAGATGACCGAACCGTACTCGCCGACCGCGCGGGCAAAGGCGAGCGCGAAACCGGTCAGCAGGGCCGGCGCCAGTGTCGGCAGGATGACGCGGGTGAAGGTCTGCCAGCGGCTGGCGCCGAGACTGGCCGCAGCTTCCTCCAGCTCCGCCTCGAAATCCTCCAGCACCGGTTGCACCGTCCTGACCACGAATGGCAGGCCGATGAAGGTCAGCGCGATGACGATCCCGAGCGGCGTGTAGGCGATCTTGATGCCGTGCGGCGCCGCCAGCTGACCGATCCAGCCCTTGCTGGCGTAGAGGGTCGCCAGCGCGATGCCGGCCACCGCGGTGGGCAGGGCGAACGGCAGGTCGACCAGGGCGTCGACCAGACGCTTACCGGCGAATTCGTAGCGCACCAGCACCCAGGCCACCAGCAGACCGAAGACCGCGTTGATCGCGGCGCCCGCCAGCGCGGCCCCGAACGTCAGGCGATAGGAGGCCAGCACCCGCGGCTGGGTGATCGCCTCCCAGAAGCCGCCCCAGCCCAGCGTGGCGGCCTTGAAGAAGGTGGCCGACAACGGGATCAGCACGATCAGGCTCAGGTACAGCAGCGTGAAGCCCAGGGTCAGGGTAAATCCCGGCAATACACCCCGTCTTCTTGCCCCGATGGTCATGGCGCGCGTCCTCGTGGTCGTCGAATGGGCCACCACTGTAGCCATCGGCGAGACGCGGCGGAAAGACCGTGTGGTTATTTGCTTATGCCGGAACCGGGCCCGCGGGTCGGCCCGATCCGGATGAGGCTTTTATTCCGGAAAGAAATATCTATCGATCCAAATATTCTTTTTCATTCGTCCTCTCGCTGGCTAGGCTTTTCCCACGAGCCGCCCGCCGGGTCCCGGAGACCGGGGCGGCATGGCATTTCACGGGGAATCAAGGGGCTGAGCCAACATGAAAAAACAGCGATGGGCACATTGGATCGCCGCAGGAGCCGGGTCTTTCACGCTCGGTCTCGCCCAGTCGGCACAGGCGCTGACCGACAGCGAACGCTTCGAACGACTGGAAAAGCACATCGAGCGGCTGGAGCATCGTCTCGAACAGTCCGAGGCGGAGAACACCCGGCTGCGCAGACAAGCCCCGCCGGCCGGCGCGCATGAGCATAAGGCACGCTATCTCGCCGCGGAGCCTGCCGCCAGCGGCGAAACCGCGCTGGTCAAGGACCGGCAGCTCCAGCAGCTCGACCAGAAGGTCAAGCTGCTGGAGCGGAAATACGAGGTCGACAAGGAAGAGGCCGACAAGAAATGGGGCAAGCTGCCCAAGGTGGTCGAGCTGGGCAGCCAGGGGCTCAAGGTGGTGTCCTCGGACGAGAACTTCATCATGTACATCAGGGCCCTGATCCAGGCCGACGCCAGTTTCTACTTCGACGACAACCGCTGGCTGCCCAGCGACACCAACGGCTCCAACCTGCCGAACAACTTCTACATGCGGCGCATCCGTCCCATCATCGAGGGCACGGTCTGGAAGTACATCGACTATCGCATCATGCCGGACTTCGCGCCGGGACCGTCCGGCACCACCACGCCCAAGATTTTCGACGCCCTGGTGGACTTGCGCTACTTCCGCGAGGCCAGCCTGGCCGCCGGCATCATGAAGGCCCCGGTCAGCCTGGAGCGCTTGCAGAGCGCCACCAACCTGAGCTTCGTGGAGCGTGCGTTCCCGACCCAGCTGGCGCCCAACCGCGAGATGGGCTTCCTGCTGCACGGCGAGTTCGACCGGCCCGACTACCCCAGCGACTTCAACGCCACCGGCCGCAACATGACGGTGACCGGCAACTTCCCGATGTACATGTACCCCAATTTCTTCAGCTATCAGGTCGGTGTTTACAACGGCAGCAGCAACAACGGCAGCCTGTATTCGGACAACAACGACTCCAAGGACTTCCAGGGCCGCATTTTCTCGCACCCCTTCATCCACAGCGGCATCGAGCCGCTGGAAGGGCTGGGCATCGGCATGGCGGGTACCTATGGCGATCCCAACGACGTCGCCCTGTCCAGCTTCCAGAGCCCCGGCTTGCAGAACATCTTCACCTACAACGCGGCGACCAAGGCGGATGGCACGGCCTACCGGCTCTATCCGCAGGGTTACTGGATCTGGGGGCCGTTCAAGCTGGTGGGCGAGTACGCGCTGGCCAATCAGGACATCGCCAACCAGGTGATCAAGGATTTCCGCAGCGACAACAAGTATTCGATGAACCAGAACATCGAGGCCTGGAACGTGACGCTCGATTACGCCCTGACCGGCGACCAGAACGTGTTCCTCAACCAGGGCATCAAGCCACGGCACAGCTTCAATCCCTTCGAGGGGGAGTGGGGTTCGTGGGTGCTGGCCGCGCGCTGGTCGCCGATCGACTTCGACAACGCGACATTCCAGAACGTCGGCACGGCGAAGAGTCCGATCTACCCGTTCGCCGATCCGCGCAGCTCGGTCTCGGCCGCGACGACCTGGGCGCTGGGCGCCAACTGGTGGCTCAACCCGAACGTCAAGCTGATGTTCGACTACTCGCAGACCAGCTTCGACGGCGGCGCGACCACCTACGACCCCAAGGGCAGGTCCACTGGCGCGATCGTCGACCGGGAGACCGAAAAGGTTTTCCAGACCCGTGTCCAGCTGGGCTTCTGAGGCGTG
This sequence comes from Methyloparacoccus murrellii, assembly GCF_054657115.1. NCBI lineage: Bacteria > Pseudomonadati > Pseudomonadota > Gammaproteobacteria > Methylococcales > Methylococcaceae > Methyloparacoccus > Methyloparacoccus murrellii. Next base: position 46,713 of record NZ_BAAHXD010000015.1, read on the forward strand.
CCCGCCAGCGGTTTTCCCTCGTCTCCGGCGGTAAAGGAGAGCTCCCGGCCCCGGCCGGGGGAATCCCGACGGGCCGCCCGACCATTCCTGACCGATCGATCAAGAGAGCATCATGAACAGATTACCCCTGATTGTCCTGCCTGGCCTGGTGGCCTTCGTCCTCACCCTGCCTTGGCTGGCGCATCCGGCCTGGGCCGACCACGTCGAGCTGCTCAACGTCTCCTACGACCCGACCCGCGAGTTCTACGAGGAATACAACCGGGCCTTCGCCAGGTACTGGAAGGCCAAAACCGGCGACGACGTCACCGTCAAGCAATCACACGGCGGCGGCGGCAAGCAGGCCCGGGCGGTGATTGATGGCCTGGATGCCGATGTCGTCACCCTGGCGCTGCACTATGACGTGCATCAGCTGCACGAGAAGGGCAAGCTGATACCCGAGCGCTGGCACGAGCGGCTGCCGCACAACAGTGCGCCCTACACCTCGACCATGGTGTTCCTGGTGCGCAAGGGCAATCCGCTGGCGATCCACGACTGGGACGATCTCGCCAAGCCCGGCGTGGCGGTGGTCACCCCCAACCCCAAGACCTCCGGCGGCGCCCGCTGGAACTTCCTCGCTGCCTGGGGCTACGGCCTGAAAAAGCTCGGCAGCGAGCCGGCCGCCCGCGATCTGGTGACCCGCATCTATCGGAATGCCCCGGTGCTCGACAGCGGCGCGCGGGGTTCCACCATCACCTTCGCCGAGCGGGAAATCGGCGACGTGCTGATCACCTGGGAGAACGAAGCCTACCTGGCCCTGAAGGAATACGGTGCCGACACGTTCGAGATCGTTGCTCCCTCCATCAGCATCCTGGCCGAACCGCCGGTGACCATCGTCGATGCTGTCACGGCGCGGCATGGCACCAAGGCCGTGGCCACCGCTTACCTGGAATACCTCTACAGCCCGGAAGGCCAGGCGATCGCCGCAAAGCATCACTACCGGCCACGGGACAAGGCGATCCAGGCCAAATATGCCGAAAATTTCGCCAGCGGTATCCAGCTGTTCACCCTCGATGAGGTGTTTGGCAGCTGGAGCGCCGCGCAGAAGAAGTTCTTCGCCGATGGCGGCATCTTCGACCAGATTTACGGCGCGGCCCGCTGACCGCAGGAGACCGACATGCCCCTGGAGCATCTGATCCACAACCTCAACCGGCAACTGGTCGTCGATCACGGCCTCGACCTTCCGCCCCTGCGCTTCGACGGGCAGCGGGTCCACGGACGCTTCGGCGACATGAGCTTCACCAGCGATTTCAAGCCGATCCGGCTGGGCCATGACCCCGCCGTCGTCAGCGGGCACGATGCCGGCCCGCTGCGATTCACGCTGGCCACGGTCGGTGCCGCGACGGAGCGGTTCCTGAACGGGGCGATGCCCGACATCGTCAGCCTCGACCGGCTCAGCCGCACGGTGCACATGCTGAACTACCTGGTCCTGGACCGCCCGGCCGGCAGCCTGTTCCTGCATGTGCATCCGCACCATGTGCTCGCGGTTAAGCGTGATCATGGCGCCTATTTCGAGGACATCATCCACCAGTGCGGCCTGCCGCTGCGCCGCATCGTCATCGGGCTGAGCCTGGGCGCCGCCTATCAGAGCCAGCTGCCGCTGCTGATGGAACGCTTCCGCGGCTATCGCGAGCGCGGCTATGCGACCGCCCTGAAGTTTGCCGACGAGGTCGGCGAGACGTTCGTCGAGCGCTTCCGTCGCGAGCTGCTGCACCGCTTCGCCCCCGACCATGTGCGCTTCAGCGCCCGTTTCTTTGCCGACGCCTATGCCGGCGCGGGCGGGCAGCGGCGGCTGGCGGCCCTGCTCGCCGCCGTGCGCGGTGCCGACGGACAGATCCTGATCGACGACATCCGTACCGTCGGCGAGGCGCAGCGACTGGCGGCGCTGCGGCCGGAGTACGTGCAGGGCGAGTGGTACGAGCGCGAGGCGGAGCCGGCCGCCGGACCGCGTCTCGCGGCAGCCGGCTAGGGCCGCAGATGGGACTATCATGCCCCCCTGATCCCATGCCGGCAGGTCGACCATGAAGCTTCAGCAACTCCGCTACATCTGGGAAGTGGCCCGCAACAATCTCAATGTGTCTGCGACCGCCGAATCCCTGTATACCTCGCAGCCGGGCATCAGCAAGCAGATCCGCCTGCTGGAGGAGGAGCTCGGCCTCGAGATCTTCTCCCGCAGCGGCAAGCAGTTCGTTGCCCTGACGCCCGCCGGCAAGGCGATCGTGGCGGTGGCCGGCGATATCCTCGCGCGGGTCCAGGACATCCGCCAGATCGCCGAGGAAAACCTGGACCAGGGGGCCGGCCGCTTCGCCATCGCCACCACGCATACCCAGGCGCGCTACGCGCTGCCGCCGGTGATCCGCGCCTTCATGGAGCGCTATCCGCGGATCGAGCTGCACATCCACCAGGGCACGCCGGCGCAGATTGCCGAGCTGGCCTCGCGCGGACTGGTCGACGTCGCCATCGCGACCGAGGCCAGCGAGCTGTTCGACAACCTGGTCAAGCTGCCCTGCTACCAGTGGAACCGCAGCGTGCTGGTGCCCAGGGAGCATCCCCTGACCCGGCTGGAAACGCTGACCCTGGAAGACCTGGCCCACTATCCGATCGTCACCTACACCTTCGGCTTCACCGGCCGCTCGCAGCTGGACCAGGCCTTCAATCAGGCCGGTTTGCAGCCCCAGCTGGCGCTGACGGCGGTCGATGCCGACGTCATCAAGACCTACGTGCGACTGGGACTTGGCGTCGGCATCGTGGCGCACATGGCCTACGATCCGGTCGTTGACGCGGATCTGGTGGCCATCGAGGCCAAGCACCTGTTCGAGCCGAGCACGACCAAGATCGTCCTGCGCCGCGACATGTACCTGCGCACCTTCCTCTACGATTTCATGCAGCTGTTTGCACCCCATCTCACCCGTGACGTAGTGGATCGGGCCATGGCCATCCGGGATCCCCAGGAGTGGGAGAAACTGTTCGGCAGCATGGCGCTGCCGGTGTACTGAGGACGAATGGCGCGGAGCGGCGGTGCCGGGCCAGCAGCCTCAGCGGCCCGGGAGCGCCTTGCCGTTCCCGGGCCTGGCGGCGGCAGGGTCGAGGAAGACAGTCCGGTGATGCAGCATGCCGCGGAACCAGTACAGGACCATCACGACGATGGCGGTGAGCGCGCCACGGAAGAATTCCTGATGTTCGCGCACCAGGGCCAGCACCTCGTCCAGTGCCTGCCAGGAGAGTTCCCGGTACAGCAGGTAGACGGCCACGCCGATGACGAACAGGCCGAAGCCGCGGCGCAGGCCCTGGTTGCTGACGCGGGTCGACAGCAGGCTGCCGATCAGGCTGCCGACCATCGCGGCCACGGTGATGGTGGCGGCGAACGGCAGGTCGATGTGCACATGGCTGCTGTAGCCGGCCAGGGCGGCGGCCGAGTTCATGACGATGATCAGCAGCGAGGTGCCGATGGCGGCGCGCATCGGCAGACCGCCGAGGATGTTGAGGGCCGGCACGATGACGAAGCCGCCGCCGACGCCGACCAGACCCGTGATCGAGCCGACCAGGAAGCCGTCGAACAGCACCGCCGGCAGGTTCAGGCGCGTCGGACAGATCGAGCCGTCCGCCGCCGGCGCGCTGCGCTCGCGGCGTCCGGCCAGCAGGCTGATCGCGGTGCCGAGCATGACCAGGGCAAACATCAGCAGCAGGACGTTGCCCGGCACGAAGGCCGCCAGCCGCCCACCCAGGTAGGCGCCGAGCATGCCGGACAGGCCGAACACCCAGCCGTTCTTCCAGCAGACCCGTTGACCGCGGGCGTGGCTGATGACGGCGATGAGGCTGGTGAGGCCGACCACGATCAGCGAGGTGGCGATGGCCGTCTTGGTTGCCAGGCCCGCCACGTAGACCAGCACCGGCACCATCAGGATCGAGCCGCCGCCGCCAAGCAGTCCCAGCAGCAGGCCGACCATCAGGGTGATGCCCAGCAGGGCGAGCAGACTCATGCGCAGTCGGCTGGCAGGGCGCTGGCCGCGGGCCGGTTCAACCCTGCCGGACCTGGCTTCCGCCCAGCCCGCAGGCCTGGTTGGCCGGCAGGGCCGCGTCGATGTGCTTCGGGTAGGGCAGGTTCAGCTGGCGCATGATGGCGATGAATTCGTCACGCGTCCTGCCGCCACCGAGGCGGGCATTCTGCTGCATTTCCTGGCGGATGGTCGAGACGGTATGGCCCTGGTAGTCATGGCCGGGGTACACCAGCGTGTCCGGCGGCAGGGTGAAGAGTTGCCGGCTGATGCTGTCGTACAGCTGCCCGGCATCCCCCTGCTGGAAATCCGTCCGGCCGCAGCCGCCGATGAGCAGGGCATCGCCGGTGAAGACGCGGTCGGCCATCACGTAGCTGACGCAGCCGGAGGTGTGTCCCGGCGTGTGCCGGACCTCCAGTTCGAGATCGCCGGTTTCCAGCACCACGCCGTTGGTCACCATCAGGTCGGCGCACGGCGCGCCGGCATCCCGGTGCACCACGGCCTTGCTGCCGACGCGCTCGCGCAGCAGGCCGGCGCCGGTGACGTGATCGGCATGCACGTGGGTTTCCAGGGTGTAGACCAGCCGCAGTTGCAGCGTGTCCAGCAGCGCCAGGTAGTGTTCCACCTCGCTGGCGACGGTGTCGATCAGGATGGCCCGGCGCGTGCGTGGGCAGCCGAGCAGGTAGGTGTAGGTGGAGGTTTCGGGCTCGAAAAGCTGACGAAAGATCATGGCCGGCTCCGCATCATTCATTAGCGAAGCCTGATAATAAACGATTTCGCGTTTTTGTGCCGGGTCAGCCGCTGTCGGGATGGCGAGGGGCGCTGCCCTGGCCGTGGTGGTTCTCGTCTGCCGCGTGGTGACCCGCGCGCGGGGGTTTGGCCGGGTAGATTTCGAAGCGGCCCTCCCTGAGCAGGTCGATGAACTCGGTCCAGGGCATCAGCTGCAGCGGTTCGAATTCGTGGACCCAGCCATCGCGGGACTGGTACAGCTCGACCATGCCGGTCTCCTTGTCGTAGCCGACGATGTGAAACTTGGCGCGCGTCTTGGTATCTCTGGCGGTGTGTTTGCTCATGCGGAACTGTCCTTCGGTGGGAAACGGCCGGGCGGGTGAAGGCTGCCATGCACTCACGGCCATGGGCCGCCGAGTACGCGCTTTTCGTTGCCGCGCAGGGTGATCTTCTTGACCACGCTGCCATCTTCCTCGTCGATATCCTCGGGTGCGAATCCGAACTGGTAGGACTCCTCGTCCTTGCCCAGCCACTGCACCTTGGCAACGATCAGGAAATCGCCATTGGCGACCCGGTCGAAGGCGAAGTTGCCCTTGTCGTCGCACTCGGTCTTGCGGGTTGCGGCCAGGAAGGCTTCCTGGCCCTCGAAGCGCATGGCGTTGCCCCGGTTGGCGAGCCGGTAGCCGATATCGGTCACCGGCTTGCCATAGTAGCGCAGTGCCCACTCGCGGGCGTAGTCGGTATACGGGATCAGCATGACCTCGCGTCCCGCACAGGAGACGAAGGTGTCGGGAAAGCCCAGCGCCCGGCCGCGATCGGGTTCGTAGAGGATGGTGCCGGCGATCCGGTTGGTGCCCGGTTGCAGCAGGTTGGCAGCCTCCTGGGCGTCGAAGTTCACCGGCAGGCGGACCAGCTCCGGCGCGCAGGCGGCCAACATCAGGCAGGCCATCGCCGCCGTGACGGAACGTGAGGCAGGATTGTTCATGGGAGCATTCGGGCTGTTGGCGCGGCGCGCCGATTTTGGCAGAAAAATACCTGCGAAAGATACCGTGTCCATGTTACGGCCGTGTGACCGGATCCCCCGCGTGGCGCGGGGACGGGTCGTCAGAGGTCGAGCAGCCGTCCGGTCAGATAGGCCTCGGTGAGGGTCCGGCGAGGCTGGGTGAACAATTCGCGGGTCGGCCCAATCTCGATCAGCCGGCCCTGGTGCAGAAAGCCCATCCGCTGCGAAACCCTGGCTGCCAGGTTCACCGACTGGGTGGCGAGGATCAGGGTCCGGTGTTCGGCCAGTTCGCCGATCAGGTTCTCGAAGCGTCCGGCCTCCAGCGAGTCCATCCCGGCCGTCGGTTCGTCCAGCAGCAGCACCTCCGGTTGCAGGGCCAGGGCGCGCGCCAGACACAGGCGCTGTTGCTGCCCGCGACTCAGGCTCAGTGCCGGCGCGCCCAGCTTGTTGCGCAGCAAGTTCCAGAGATCGACCTGGCGCAGGGCGGTCTCCACGATCTGTTCCTGTTCCAGGATGCCGCAGGCGCGGCCATGGAGGCAGGCCGCATAGGCAATGTTCTCCTGGATGCTGCGCGGAAACGGGTTGGGCCGGGACGACACCATGCCGATGCGCGTGCGCAGGACGGTCAGGTCGATGTCCCTGCCGTAGAGGTTGCGTCCGCGAAACAGGATTTCGCCGCCGACCCTGAAGCCGGCGATGCCGTCGTTCATGCGGTTGAAACAGCGCAGCAGGGTGCTCTTGCCGGCGCCGGCCAGGCCGGTGACGGCCAGTATTTCCCGCGCGCCGATCGCGAGATCGATGTCCACCAGCGCCGGCGTCTGGCGGAAACCCGCCTGCAGGCCGCGGCAGCGCAGCAGTGCCGTATCGGCCGCGGGGGGCGGGCGCCTGGCCGGCGGCGCGTCTCCCGCCCTGCCAAAGGCCGCGCTTGGCGCTGGTTCGGTCACCTGTGCGTCGAACCCGGTCAACGATTGGCGCAGCAGAAGTCTCATGCGTCGGGCCGTGGCGAAAATGACAACGGTAGTCGCCGTCTGCGACAGAAAGATGACGATTTGGTGTCGGTTAGGTGTCCTTGCGGCCAGCCGCAATCCGTCCGCCGTTGCCATGAGCCTGTCACAAACCCATGGAAGAATTCACCGCGAATCAGACGCTTGGGAGGTGACCATGAGTTTTCTGGGCGGTGATGAACTCACCGATTATTACCTGCAGTCGGGCTGCGCGATCGAGGAGCCCTGGGACGACTGGGACGAGGACGAGGGACTGGAGCTGAGCGGCCGGGACGAGCTCGAAGCCGGCAAATAGCCGAGCAACCGCGATGGCGGGGAAAACCGGGGGCGTGCGGTCGCGAGACCGGGAGCAGGGTGGACGAAAGGAAAGGCCAGACGGCCCTGGCGTCGGTGGAGTGCCGACCTCAGGGCCGCGGCAACGGGCGGTTCTTACTTGACCGCCGCCATCGGTTTCAGCGCCTTGGCGGCTTCCGCCACCGCCTTGCGCTGGTCGTCGGGCAGCGCGATCAGGCCCTTGTCGGTCAGGTAGCCTTCGGGGCCTATGGCCTTCTCGCTGGTGTATTCGGCCAGGAACTCCGGAATGCCCGGGATCACGCCGGCATGCGCCTTCTTGACATAGATGAACAGCGGTCGCGAGACCGGATACTTGCCCTCGGCGATGGCGTCATAGGTCGGCGCCTGGCCATCGATGGGGGCGGCCTTGAGCTTGTCCTCGTTGAGGCTCAGGTAGCTGTAGCCGAACACGCCCGCGGCGTCGGGATTGGCTTCCAGCTTCTGCACGATCAGGTTGTCGTTCTCGCCCGCCTCGATATAGGCGCCGTCCTCACGCACGGTCATGCAGGTGCTCTTGAACCAGGCCTCGTCCTTCTCCTTCTTGGCCTTGATCCAGGGAATCTGCTGGCAGCCGCCCTCCAGCGCCAGCTCGGCGAAGGCGTCGCGGGTGCCCGAGGTCGGCGGCGGACCCAGCACCTCGATCTTGGTGGCCGGCAGAGCCGGGTTGACCTCGTTCCAGGTCTTGTAGGGATTGGCCACCAGCACGCCGCCGTCGGGCTGCTTGGGATCGGGTACCTGCTTGGCCAGCGCCAGGAACAGATCCTTGCGGGTCAGGGCCAGGTCGGTCCCGGCCTTTTTCGACTGCGCCACGACGATGCCGTCGAAGCCGATCTCGACCTCGACGATCTCCTTGACGCCAGCCTTCTGGCAGGCCTCGTACTCCGATTTCTTGATGGCGCGGGAGGCGTTGGCGATGTCCGGATACTTGGGACCGACGCCGCCGCAGAACAGCTTGAAGCCGCCGCCAGTACCGGTGGACTCGACCTTGGGCGTCTTGAACTTGCCCGACTTGCCGAACTGCTCGGCCACCGAGGCGGTAAACGGGTAGACGGTGGACGAGCCGGCGGCGCTGATGGAATCGCGCGAGGCAGCCTGCGCGGTCAGGCTGACGGTCATGGCGAGGCCCGACAGGCAGGCGAATATGGCGTTGCGTTTCATGAAAATCCTCGGATGGTTGTGAAATTTGGATGTCAGGTTAAACCGGCGGGCTTACATTTTCATTAACTCCAGTTGGCGGGCGCTGGCGGCCGATGCCCGGCGCTGATCCTGCGGCAGCGGCACCAGGCCCTTTTCCAGCAGATAACCCTGATCACCCCAGGCGCTCTCGCGGGTGAATTCCTCGATGTACTCGACGATGCCGGGGATGTGGCCGATTTGCGCCTTCTTGACGTAGAAGTACAGCGGCCGCGAGATCGGATAGCGGCCGTCGGCGATGCTGCCGGCCGCGGGCGTCACCTGCTCGATCGGACTGGCGCTCAGCTCGGCGCGGTGGGCATCCAGGAAGCTGTAGCCGAACAGGCCCAGCGCGCCGGGCCGGGTCTTGAGCAGTTCGAGAATCCGCGCGTAATTCTCGCCGATCTCCTCGTAGACGCCATCCTCGCGGAAGCTGCGACACAGGCGTCTGAACTCGGATTCGCTGCGCGGCTTCCAGTCCTTGAGCCAGTCGAAGCTGCTGCACCCCGGCTCCATCACCAGCTCGCCGAAGGCATCGCGGGTGCCGGAAGCGGCCGCCGGGCCATAGATTTCGATCGGCACGTCGGGCAGCGCCGGATCGATCTGGGCCCAGCGCCGGTAGGGATTGTCGACCAGCTTCCCGCAGGCCGGACAGCCGGGATCGGGCACCTGCCTGGCCAGGGCCAGGTAGAGCATCCTGCGGGTGAGCATGGGCGGCCGGTCCTGGCCGGCCCGCGCCAGCACGATGCCGTCGAAGCCGATCCGGATCTCGACGATCGCTTTCACGCCGGCCTGCTCGCAGGCGCGATACTCGGCCGGCTTGATCCGCCGCGAGGCGTTGACGATGTCGGGGTAATTGTCGCCCACCCCGCCGCAGAAGCGCTTGATGCCCATGCCGGTGCCGGTGGTGTCGACGATCGGGCGGACAAACCGGCCGGTTTCGCTCAGCCGCTCGGCGACGGCGGAGGCGAAGGGGGACACCGTGGTGGAACCGACGATGTGGATCGCCTCGCGGGCACCGTTGACCTCCGCGGCGGAGACCCGGCCCGCGAGGCCGGCTGCCAGCGCCAGTACCAGCGCCAGCGCCAGCGCGAGTCGGGACGGCCTGGCGGACGGGTTCGATCTCATGGTCATCATCTCGGGAATGGGGCAGACCGGCCGCCGTCAGGGCAGGGGAGCATCGGGACGGCGGCGGCTACAGCCCAAGGACTCTTGTTGCCGTCGATCAGTAATGCAGGTCGATACGGGCCTGGACGTAATCCCAGTCGCCGGTGGTATTGCCGGGGATGTCCAGGACGGTCCGGTTGACGCCGGCGCGGCCGACATTCAGCGAGTAGACGTGGGTCCAGTCCAGCATGAAGCGGGCCCAGTTGTTGAAATACCAGTTGCCGCCAAAGGTCGACGCGACCTGGCTGCCACCGCCATAGGTCGCCGAGTCGGCGATCTGGTTCATGTCGACCCACATGAAGCGGCCTTTCAGCTCGAAGGCGCCCCAGCCATCGTGGAAGTCGAGGTTATGCTCGGGCTTGATGCGCCCCAGCACACCCTGATCGGCCCGATAGCCGCTGCCGCGCGATTCGCCGGTCAGGCTGTAGGCCACGTCGACGTGCGCACCCTGGAAGAAGCCGTTGCCGGCGGGCAGCTGATGCGTGCTCTCGACATCGTTGGCGTTGAGCCAGGTGGCGTTGTACTCGGTTTCGAACGATAGCGGTCCGTAGATGCCGACCATTTCGCCGTCGACGAACTCGCTGTTCTGCACGTCCGGCATGTTGCCGGTATCCAGGTAGGCGAACTGGCTGATGGCGGTGGGGGCGATCGCGTAGCGCACCGTGCGCTGGCCGCTGGGCGGTGCGCGGAAGGCACCGGAGGCACCGATGTGCAGCAGCTCGTCCGACTTGTTGTACCAGGGCGCCAGCGTGGCGCGCAGGGCGCCGCCCCAGCCCTCGTCGTCCACCGTGGTGGTGCCGGAAGTCTGGCGGGTGGCAGTGTCGCCGTAGACGCCGGTGGAGAAACCCCACCAGTCGCCGCCGAGGTCGTAGCGCAGGCCGATCGCGCGGTTGACCGAGCGGTTGGTGAATTCGTACTCGGTCGAGCGTTCCATGAACACCATGTCATTGGAGCTCATCATCTGCTGGAAGCTGTAGGGCTGTTTGCTCTGGCCGACGACGAAGCTGCCCCAGTCGAAGCCCTTGTACTGGACGAAGGCATCGCGGATGCCGACCGTGCCGTTGCCGCCGCCGTTGGCGATTTCGGGCTGCATCTTGAAGTGCCAGTCCTTGTAGAACTGTCCCGCGAACTCCATGCGGAAGCGGCGGATTTCGGTGCCGTCGGTGAGCCGGTTGTTCTGTACCGGGCCGTCGGTGGCGGGGTTGTAGCGGCCGTCGTCGTTGCGGTCGCTGTAGGTCACGATGTCGCCGCCCGAGAACATATCGGCGTCGGTATGCAGACGGCCGTTCATGCTGAACTTGAAGTTGCCGTCGTTGGTTTCGAAACGGATGCCCTTGTCGTCGATCTGGGTCTTGGCCTCGTTCGGTTTCTTGGGTTTGTTGGCCACGCTGTCGATGCGCTGGTTGAGCTTTTCCTCGACCTGCTTGACCTCGCTGGCAGTGGCCAGCTTCTGGCCCTCGGCCGCCGCCGACGACTTGGTCTCGTCGATCTGCTGGAAGCTGCCGAGCTTGACGCGACCCGCACCGGGGCTGGTGAAGACCTGGCTGGTCTTGGTGTCCACGTAGAGATTAAGGGCCATGGCGGAGGCATCCACGATGCCGGCGCCAAACACCCCAAGGACGGCAAGGCTGAGCCTTCTGACGTTCATTGCTTTGCACCCGTTTTAGAAAAATCAATAGGTTGGCCGTTCCATGCGCGGCCCAAGGTGCGACAAGCTAATGCCTGAATATTACTTTTTCGTGACGATTTGGCGGATGACGGGTTTCTTTTTCATGAAAGCCCGGTGACGGATGGATAACTGTTTGATTACGCGAGGATTACAAAGACGATGGCCGGAACGGGCCGGCGACCTCGCCAGGGCTCACTCGATCCAGTGCAGAACGTCCCGGGCGATGCTCCAGCGCTTGTTACCCGGACCTTCCATCTTGCCGAGCATCCAGTGCTGGAACAGCTTGTCGATGGTGCCGTCCAGCTTCTTGAGGGTCACCCAGGTGGCCAGGGCCTGATCGAGGCCCGGGTCGAAGCCGGCGATGGCGATCGACACCGGAGCGCTGTCGCGCCGCTGCAGCGGGTTGACCACGCTGTAGTTGGGATAGATCAGCGTCCATGCCGCGCCGCTTTCCGCCTGGGTGATCAGCGCGTCCAGATGCAGCGCGGGATCGTCGAAGAACAGGCGGATCGAATCCAGTGGCACGATCTCGGCATTGGGGAAATGCTCGCGCGCCCGGTCCTCGAAGAAGCTGCCGTTGCTGACGCCGAGCCGCAGCCTGCCGAGCCGGTTGATGCGCGCTTCGCTGGCGAACTCGTGGCTGCGGTAGTCCTCCACCACCACGCCCATGTTGACGATCAGGTAGGGTTCCGACATCAGCATCGCCTCGGCGCGCGGCAGGGTCACCGTGAGGCCGGAGACGGCGATGTCGAAATGATCGGCCCGCAGCTGGTCGGCCAGATCCTCGATGCGGTAGGGAATGAATTCCACGCCGACCTGCAGATCCAGCGCCAGCCTGTTCACCAGGTCGACGTCGAAGCCGACCAGCTCGCCGCGACCGTTGAGATAGCTGTAGGGCACATAGTCCGGCCGGTAGCCGACGCGGATCGTCCCGCGCCGCTTGATGCGGCTCAGCCGGCTCTCCCCGGCCCGCAGCGGGATCGGGTTGGGCGCGGCGCCGGGCTCGACGTAGGAATACACCTGATTCTCCAGCAGGGTCATGCGCGCCAGCGCCGACGCCTTGCCGAATTCCGGGCTGGCCAGCAGGCCCAGCGCCAGCCGGATCAGGGCGATGACGATGATCATCAGCAGCAGCATGAAGGCCCCGCCCCACAGCAGCCGCTTCCAGTTGACCCGCAGCAGTCCGGTCATGGTGGCCGTCGCCAGGATCGTGAACACCAGGTAATGCATGCTGCTGAGCACATCTCCCACCCGCGCCGCCAGCACCCCGGCGGCCAGGAACAGCTGGAACATGTCCTGCGGGATGTGGAAGCTGTTGAGCAGGAAGGGAATGGACAGGAACACCTTGCCGAACAGCAGGAAAAGGCTGGAGCCCAGCATGAACAGCTGATCGCCCAGATCCAGCGGGTTGCCCACGAACCAGGCGGCAAAGGGGATGAAGACCAGATCGATGACGTTGCCGCTGTTCGGGAAGGGGTAGGCCAGCGGCAGGATGAATTCCGGAAAGCCCTCGTGGGCGCGGTCGTGCGGCAGGCGCTGCTGGAACATCGCCTTGACGCCGTCGATCAGCAGCGGGATCACCGGCAGCACGCTGCCCGTGACCAGCGCCGTGATCAGCGCGTCCTTGCCGGCGCGCAGCACCTGGCCGTAGGAGAACGGCGTCAGGCTGGCCACCAGCAGCGGCAGGGTGCCGAAGGTGAGCAGCAGCACGCCGCCGGCGAAGGTCAGGTAATAGGCTTGCAGGCGGCCGAACTCCTCGACCGACATGGTGCCGGCGGCATGGGCGGCGATGCCGAAGACGCCGATCGGGGTCAGTCGCACCACCAGGCCGTTGACGCGGTGCAGGGTCTTGGCGATCAGCCCGACGTGATCGAGCAGGCTCTTCTTCTCCTCGAAGCCGATGATGGCCACACCGAAGAGGATGCAGAACACCACCACCGCCGGCACCGAGTTGTCGGCCAGCGACTTGAACGGGTTCGAGGGGATGAAGATGCTCAGGAAATCGGGTTTGGGCGGCGGGTCGACCAGCGCGGCGCTGAAGAACTGGCCGACCGGCAGCTCCGGCAGCGCCTGGCTCATCCCCAGCACCGTCAGCGCCGCGAGTGCCCACAGTCCGACGAAGATCAGCAGGCCCGCCCGCGCCAGCAGGCCGAAATCCCGCAGGCTGAGGCTGCCGATGTTGCCGATCAGGGAAAAGACGATGTAGGGCAGCACCGTCATCTGCATCAGGCCGACATAGATGTCGCCCATCACCTTAAGGCTCTCGGCGTACTCGCCGAGGAACAGGCCGGTGAGGATGCCGCCACTCAGGCCGAGGAAGATCCAGGCGGTGAAGCTCGGTCCGCGGCGCGCCAGATCGCGTCGGGCGCGCCGCGGCAACCGCCGGAGCCGGGCTTTCAAGACGGCGGTCAGTTGTGGCGCGGACGGTCCGCGTGCCCGCCGGCCGGCGTCGGCCGGTGCAGCCGGTGGCCGAGCGGCGCCGCCACCCGCTGCGGCTGGTAGCCCGGCAGGTCGCCGGGGTCGATGGCGAAGGCGAAGAAGCGGGTCGCCTCGCGGCTGGAGAAATCGTTGTCGCTGCCGATGATCAGCAGCTGGCGGCCGTCCTCCAGCGGTGGGCCGAAGGTCATGCCCTCGAACTTTTCCGGCACCTCGCGGATGCCCTGCGCCAGCAGATCCAGGAACAGGGTCTTGCGCACCGGCGTCCAGCCCGGCTGGCTCTCGCCGCCGGGCGCCAGCGACTGCACCGTATGCACGTCGCTGGCACCGGCGAGGCTGATCCTGAACACCTTCTTGAAGCGCGCCGCCTCGCCCGAGCGGGTATCCCGCTCCAGCACCAGATACTCGTCGGCGTTGATGGCCAGTATCTCCGAGACGCCATTGGCGGCATCTTCCAGCGGATAGACGAACTCGCGCACGCCGCCGGTCTCGAGGTCGAGCTCCAGCATGCGGTTGTTGAGCCCCGTCGCCTTGCCGTCTGCGCGCTGCTCGGCATCCTGCAGCAGGGGGTCCTGGATGATGGCCAGCAGCCGCTTGCCGTCGGGGGTGATGGCCAGGCCTTCGAAGCCGCGATTGCTTTGCCGGCCGAACAGGTTGTGCCGCATTTCCTCGCGTCCGTCGGCGCTGGGGCTGTCGATCTGGAACTTGTTGGGCACCTTCAGGGTTTTCAGCCGCTTGCCGCTGCGGATATCGAACAGGTCGATGAACGGGCCGTACTCGTCGGAGACGAACGCCGTGCGCCCGTCCGCCGCCAGGCGGATGGCTTCGGCATCCAGGCGCAGGCTGTCGGGCGAGTTCAGCGGGTCGAAGGCCCTGGCATCGCCGGTCATGGCATGGCCGGCGGTATCCGTCAGCAGGTGCGTTTCAAGCACCCGCGGATCCAGGCTGTAGCGGCCATGGCCCTGGGGCGAGAGTTGCAGTTCCAGCCGGTAGAGGCGGCCCTGGAAGCTGGTTTCCCCGGCGCCGGGACCGCGGTCCGGCACCGCGTAGTAGATCGGGCCCTGGCCGCTCCAGGTGATGGCGCCGCCCAGGCCGCCGACACGCGCCTTCGGCGTGCGGCCATCCTCCAGCAGCCCGGTCGCCCCGGATTGATCGAGGGCATCGGCGGGGATCGCACCCTCGCCGATCAGGGTGACGGCGGACTGGGCCGCCAGGGAGACATGAAACAGCAGCAGCAGACGACAGGCGAAGCGAGGCACGCGGCGGATCCGGATAGTGAATCAAGGGGCCGCCATTATGGTCCGCTTGTGATCCCGGGACCAGCCGGGCGGGGGAATACGGTCAGGCGCCGTGACGGACTCAGGTCTTTTCCGAGAAGCGATAGCCGAAGCCGCGTACCGTCTGGATGACGTTGTCGCGATCGTGGTCGGCCAGGGTCTTCCTGAGCCGGCGGATGTGGACGTCGACCGTGCGCTCCTCGATGAACACGCTGCGGCCCCAGACGTTGTCGAGCAGCTGGCTGCGGCTGTAGACCTTTTCCGGGTGGGTGATGAAGAACTCCAGCAGCCGGTACTCCATCGGGCTGAGGTTGACGTCCTTGCCGCCGATCTGCACCCGGTGCTCGTCCAGGATCAGCTCGATGCCGGCGGAACCGATGCGGCCGGTGGTGGAAAAGTTGACCCGCCGCCGCATGACGGCCTTGATGCGGGCCACCAGCTCGCGGGGCGAGAACGGCTTGGTCACGTAGTCGTCGACGCCGATGTCCAGCGCCTTGACCTTGTCCTCCTCCTCGCCGCGCGCCGTCAGCATGATGATCGGGATGCCGGCGTACAGCTCGTCGCGCTTCAGCCGCTTCACCCACTCGGTGCCGCTCATGTCCGGCAGCATCCAGTCCAGCAGGATCATGTCCGGCGTGCTCTGGGCGATCAGCGTCTGCGCCTCGGTGATCTCCGTTGCGGTCAACACGTGGATGTTGGCGCCCTCCAGGAGATCCCTGAGCATCTTCAGGATGGGTTTGTCGTCTTCAACCACCAATATCGTGACCACCAAAAAACTCCCCCGGGAATGTGATGTTTGCACGAACAATTTACGAAGTTTTTGTGACAAGGGGGTTACGGATACGATTTTCGCCCGGTTGGCCTCCCGGCTCCGGCGGCCAGCCTGCCCTCCCCCCGGTGTCGCTGGGCAGTCGCCGGCCGCGCTGGTAGAGTTCGGAAGACGGCATGCGAAGCACAGCCTGCACGCCGGGGGTTATGCGACGACCCCGGAGCCGCGGATAACGCTCGCTCCGTCGGCCCGCTGCCCGGGCATGACGCAGGGCACCGTCTAGCGCTGGCGTGAATGCCGGGGGTTGCCCACGCTGGCCGTCGCCCGCCGCGAGCCGGGCCACCAAAGCACCTTCCCGCAAGCGCCCTGAACTGGACCCATGACAGCCGCAGAAAACCTCATCGAGCGCGATCTGATCGCCACGCTGGAAGATCTCAAATACACCTGCCGCCCGGACATCCGCGATCGCGCATCGCTGGAAGCCAATTTCCGCGAGAAGTTCGAGGCGCTCAATCGCGTCAGGCTGACCGACAGCGAATTCCAGCGCCTGCTCGACGGCGTCATCACACCGGACGTCTACAACGCCGCCCAGACGCTGCGCAATATCAACGCCTTCGAGCGCGACGACGGCACGCCGCTCAATTACACGCTGGTCAACATCAAGGACTGGTGCAAGAACGACTTCGAGGTCATCCACCAGCTACGCATCAACACCGACAACAGCCACCACCGCTACGACGTGATGCTGCTCATCAACGGCGTGCCGGTGGTGCAGATCGAGCTGAAGACCTTAGGCCTAAGCCCGCGCCGGGCCATGCAGCAGATTGTCGATTACAAGAACGACCCCGGCAACGGTTACGGTAAGACGCTGCTCTGCTTCATCCAGCTGTTCATCGTCAGTAACCGCGCGGATACCTGGTACTTCGCCAACAACAACGCCCGCCATTTCAGCTTCAACGCCGATGAACGCTTCCTGCCTGCCTACCAGTTCGCCAGCGAGGACAACAAGAAGATCACCCACCTCGATGTCTTTGCCGATAAGTTCCTCGCCAAGTGCACCCTCGGCCAGATGATCAGCCGTTACATGGTGCTGGTGGCCAGCGAGCAAAAGCTGCTGATGATGCGGCCGTACCAGATCTATGCCGTGCAGGCCATCGTGGATTGCATCCACCAGCGCTGCGGCAACGGCTACATCTGGCACACCACTGGCAGCGGCAAAACGCTGACCTCGTTCAAGGCCTCCACCCTGCTCAAGGACAACCCAGGCCTGGACAAATGCCTGTTCGTGGTGGACCGCAAGGACCTGGACCGCCAGACCCGCGAGGAATTCAACCGTTTCCAGGAAAACTGCGTCGAAGAGAACACCAACACCGAAACCCTGGTGCGCCGCCTGCTCTCTGACGACTACGCCGACAAGGTCATCGTCACCACCATCCAGAAGCTGGGCCTGGCGCTCGACCCGAACAGCCAGCGCAACTACAAGGAGCGCCTGGAGCCGCTGCGCAATCAGCGCATGGTGTTCATCTTCGACGAATGCCACCGCTCGCAATTCGGCGACAACCACAAGGCCATCAAGACGTTCTTCCCCAACGCCCAGATGTTCGGCTTCACCGGCACGCCGATCTTCGAGCAGAACGCCAGCTATCAGCAGATCGAAGGCCAGCAGGCCAGTTATCGCACCACCGACGACCTGTTTCAGCGCTGCCTGCACCAATACACCATCACCCACGCCATCGAAGACCGCAACGTCCTGCGCTTCCATGTCGATTACTACAAGCCGGAGGGCAACCATCAGCCGAAGCCCGGCGAGGCGTTCGCCAAGCGCAAGGTCATCGAGGCCATCCTCGCCAAGCACGACGCCGCCACCGCCCACCGCAAGTTCAACGCCGTGCTGGCCACCGCCAGCATCAACGACGCCATCGAGTACCACGCCCTGTTCCAGACCGTGCAGGACGAAATGCGGTCGCAAAATCCGGACTTCGCGCCGCTCAACATCGCCTGCGTCTTTTCACCGCCTGCCGAGGGCAACAAGGACGTGCAGCAGATTCAGGAAGACCTGCCGCAGGAAAAAGCCGACAACCAGCAGGACCCGGAAGGCAAGAAGGCGGCGCTCACCCGCATCATCGCCGACTACAACGCCCGCTACGGCACCAACCACCGCATCGCCGAATTCGACCTCTACTACCAGGACGTGCAAAAGCGCATCAAGGATCAGCAATACCCGAATGCCGATCTGCCGCACGCACAGAAGATCGACATCACCCTCGTGGTGGACATGCTCCTCACCGGCTTCGACTCCAAGTACCTCAACACCCTGTACGTGGACAAGAACCTCAAGCACCACGGTCTGATCCAGGCTTTCTCGCGCACCAACCGTGTGCTCAACGACAGCAAGCCCTACGGCAACGTGCTCGACTTCCGCCAGCAGCAGCAGAACGTCGATGAAGCCATCGCCCTCTTCTCCGGCGAGCGGATCGATAACCCCCGCGAAATCTGGCTGGTGGAACCCGCCGCCGACGTACTGCGCAAGTACGAAGCCGCCGTCGCCGGCATGGCGGGCTTCATGGAGAAGAAGAACCTGGTCTGCGAACCCGAGCAGGTCTACAACCTCAAGGGCGACACCGCGCGCATCGAGTTCGTCAACCGCTTCAAGGAAGTGCAGCGCCTCAAGACCCAGCTCGACCAGTACACCGACCTGGAACCCGAACAGAAGGCCAAGATGGAAGCCATCCTGCCGCAGGACCAGTTGCAGAGCTTCCGCAGTACCTATCTGGAAACCGCCAAGCGCCTGAAAGAGCAGCAGGCGAAGGAAGGCGAGCAGGCGCCGCCCGACGTGCAGCAGCTCGATTTCGAGTTCGTGCTGTTCGCCTCCAGCCTCATCGATTACGACTACATCATGGGCCTCATCGCCCGCATGACCGCGCAAAAGCCCGGCAAGACGACGATGAACCGGGAACAGTTGATCGGCCTCATCCAGGCCGACGCCAAGTTCATCGACGAGCGCGAGACAATAGCCGAATACATCCGCAGCCTGGCCGTGGGCGAGAAGCTGATCGAGCCGGAAATCCGCGCCGGTTACGAACGCTTCAAGGCCGAGAAGAAAGCGCGCGAACTCACCGATATTGCCGCCAAGCACGGGCTGGAAGCCGCCGCACTGCAAGCCTTCGTGGACGACGTGCTGCGCCGCCGCATCTTCGACGGCGAGCGCCTCTCCGAACTCATGACTCCGCTGGGACTCGGCTGGAAGGCGCGCACCCAGGCCGAACTGGCGCTCGTCGAAGACCTGACGCCGCTGCTGCACAAGCTGGCGCAGGGGCGGGAGATTTCCGGGTTGAGTGCGTACGAGAGCTAAAGGAAAACAGGCCATGCCGGGACCGTCTCGACCGAAGATTTACCACATCGCTCATGTGGATCGGCTAGCCTCCATCGTGACCGACGGATTTTTGTGGTGCGATGCAGAAATCATTCAGCGCGCCCCTGTGGGCACGACCATCGGCATGAATAGCATCAAGCAGCGGAGATTGACGCTGCCCTTGAACAGTCACTCCGATATCTGCGTCGGCGACTGCGTACCGTTCTATTTCTGCCCGCGCTCCGTAATGCTCTATCTGATCCATCAAGCCAACCATAAGGAGCTGGACTATCGTGGCGGGCAAGGACCGATCCTGCATTTCGAGGCCGATCTGTACGCCACCGTTGCATGGGCCAACGCCCAATCTTTGCGCTGGGCCTTTACGCTCTCGAATGCGGGCTCATGTTTTTTTGAGGATCGCAACGATCTTGCGCGCCTGGGCGAGATCAATTGGACTGCCGTGCATGCCAGGGATTGGCGGGAACATAAGGAAGGCAAGCAGGCCGAGTTCCTGCTGGAACACCACTTTCCTTGGCATTTGATCGAGCGCATCGGCGTGAAATCGGCCAATGTGTATCGGCAAGTTGTCAACACACGCCCGACGCATGGACATCGGCCGACGGTCGAAGTCCTGCCGGAGTGGTATTACTGATAAATGAGAGGAGTTCAGCCATGATCGAATACACCTCGGGCGACATCCTCAAATGCGAGGCGGATGCGCTGGTCAATACCGTCAACTGTGTCGGCGTGATGGGGCGCGGCATTGCCCTGCAGTTCAAGAACGCGTTTCCCGAAAACTTCAAGGCTTACGAGGCGGCCTGCAAGCGCCAGGCCTTGGAGCCGGGCCGGATGTTCGTCTTCGAGACGGGGCAACTCACGTTGCCTCGCTTCATCATCAACTTTCCCACCAAGCGCCACTGGCGCGGCAAGAGCCGCACCGGGGACATCGAAGCGGGGCTGGTCGATCTGGTCAAGGTAATCCGGGACAAAGGCATCCATTCCATCGCCATTCCTCCGCTGGGCGCGGGCTTGGGCGGATTGGACTGGAGCGAAGTGCGCCCACGCATCGAGCGCGCGCTCGCGGAGTTGGCGGATGTGCGGGTGCTCGTGTACGAACCCAACGGTGCCCCAGCCAACGACAAAATGGCCCATGTGCGCGAAGTGCCGACGATGACTGCCGGTCGCGCGGCACTGGTCGAACTCATCAACCGCTATCTCGGCGGCTTGCTCGACCCTTTCGTTACCCTGCTGGAAGTTCACAAGCTGATGTATTTCATGCAGGAGGCCGGTGAGCCGCTCCGGCTGCGATATGTCAAGGCCCCCTATGGCCCCTACGCCGAAAACCTGCGCCACGTGTTACGTGCGATAGAGGGGCACCTAATCGCCGGTTACGCCGATGGCGGCGATGCGCCCGGCAAGCCCCTCTCCCTCGTGCCCGGCGCGGTGGATGAAGCCAAGGACTTTCTCGACCGGCACGAGATCAGCCGTGCCCGCTACGAACGCGTGGCCAGGCTGGTGGAAGGTTTCGAGTCCCCCAGCGGTCTGGAGCTGCTGGCCACCGTGCATTGGGTGATGAGCCGAGAGAGCGTGGCCCATCACGATGGCGTGACGCGGCAAGTCTATGCGTGGAACGCCCGCAAGCAGCAGTTCACGCCCCGCCAGATCGCCATCGCCGAGGAGCGCCTGAAGGCTCAGGGCTGGCTGCCGTTGCCACAGCCAGTCAATTGAGGCGCAGAGTCCGCGAGGAATGACAGATGTGCGGAATAACCGACAGGCCAGGCGGCCACTGGATGCCGTGCTGCAAAACCAGGGGCTGGCCGCGCACGCCTTCCGGCTGCTGCCTACCGGGGCCTGGGCAGCGGCATCCCGCGCGTACTGCAGGAGTGGCCGCAGATCGAACTGATCGACGAGGTGCGCGGCAACCGGTTCACGGCGCGGGTTCAACGGCCAAACCCGCAATGGGACGTTGGCGCGGCCCCCGTCACCCCGCAAGTTGGGCAACGGCTGGGCGTCATGACGGGCGAACACGCCCGCAAGGAACTGCAATCCTTGCTGGGTCTTGCCGACCGCGAACATTTCCGCAAAGCCTACTTGCTGCCCGCATGGGCAGCAGACCTGATCGAACCCACACAGCCCGACAAGCCCAACAGCCGCCGGCAAAAATACCGGCTCACCGAAGCCGGACAGCGGCTGTTGCAAGAACTGCAAGGAACACCAGCGTCATGACAGAAGCGCAGAAAAACAAACAGGCCGGGAGACTGCTGGTGCCGCGCCTGCGGTTTCCGGAGTTTCGGTGGGCGGGGGAATGGGAGGAGACGCGGCTGGGTGACATTGGAAGCGTGCGCATGTGCAAGCGAATTCTCAAAGAGCAAACCAGCCCTCGCGGTGATATACCTTTTTATAAAATTGGCACATTTGGCGGTGTTCCAGATGCATATATTTCGAGAGAAATATTTGAGAATTTCAGGAGCAGTTATCCATTCCCGAAAAATGGGGCCGTGCTTATTTCTGCTGCGGGGACAATTGGAAGGACGGTTCGCTATAACGGCGAACTTGCATATTTCCAAGACTCGAACATTGTTTGGCTGGATAACAGTGAAAAATTAATTGCAGATAATTTTTTGTTTTATCTCTACCAGCTAATTGATTGGTCGCCAAGTGTCGGGGCTATTCAAAGGCTTTACAACGAAAACATTCTTGGGGCGCAAGTTAAATTCCCAAGCATCCCGGAACAACAAAAAATCGCCGACTGCCTGTCTTCCCTCGACGAGCTGATCGCGGCGGAAATCCAACAGCTGGACGCCCTCAAGACCCACAAGAAGGGCCTGATGCAGCAGCTTTTCCCCCGCGAAGGCGAAACTGTCCCACGGCTGCGGTTTCCGGAGTTTCGGGAGGCGGGGGAGTGGGCGGAAGCGGCCTTGGGGAGCATTTCTGAATTTGCATCTGGTGGCACACCATCCAAAGATGTTTCTGAGTATTGGGGCGGCAAGACTCCTTGGATAAGCGCGTCATCCATGTATGAAACAAACCTGTACAAATCGGATTTGAACATTACCGATCTGGCGGTCAGAGATGGGGCTCGAATTGCAAAACAAGGGGCTCTCCTGATTCTCGTTAG